>JACVQI010000182.1:10377-12784 GCA_015661095.1 Gammaproteobacteria bacterium | reverse complement strand
CATCCAGTTACATCTGGAGATGGATGGAGCGATCAGTCTGAACCGGGCGCATAGTATCGCCGACGAAGTGGAGCATGAGATCCGGGATGCTTTTCCGGGTGCGGATATCCTCATTCATCAGGACCCCTATGATGATGAGAGTGGAAAGATAAAAGTAGAAAGTTAAAAGTAGAAAGAATCGTTCATCCCCGCCGCCAGCGATGCAACCACTCGGCTAATTTCAGCAAACCTCGCGGGGCATGCGCCCGCCGCCAGTTGCCGGCAGCGAACCTGACGGCTTCGGCCAGGGTTGGGTAGATGTGAGTAGTGTTCAGGATGCGGTTCATACCATAATCGTTACGCATGGCGCTGATATATATGGTAATCAATTCAGCGGCATGTTCGCCGACTATTGTCGCACCGAGGATCCTGTCTTTGCCTGGAACCGTCAGGACTTTCACCAACCCGGTTGCCGTTTCATCGGCAATGGCCCGGTCCAGATCGGCCAGATCGTAGCGGGTGGTTTCATAGGCGATATTGTTCGCGCTGGCTTCCTGTTCGTTGAGACCGACCCGTGCCAGCTCCGGTTCGGTGAAAATCGCCGCGGGCGCCACCGCATAATCTGTCCTGAATTTCCAGATACCGCCGAACAGGGCATTGACCGAGGCAAGTCGTGCCTGGTACGCCGCCATGTGAGTCAGTTGATAGGGCCCGGCCACATCGCCACAGGCGAAGATATTAGGGTAATTGGTGCGCAAGCAGTGATCGGTGGCGATCGTGCCGCGAGCCGTTAAGGCTATCCGCAGTTCCTCAAGCCCGAGTTTTTCCGTGTTGGCGTTACGGCCGACTGCCACCAGCAGGGCATCGAAAATGATCTCGCGTTCCACACCATCAGCAGCAGCACAGACAGCGATTTTTTCACCATTGCGGACTGTGCACTTCCGCAACTGGTGTTGTGTCAGTATCTCCATGCCTTCCTGCCGGAGTCTGGTCGTGATCAGATTGGATACTTCCGGGTCTTCCCGATTCAGGATTCTGGGTAGTGTCTCGACCAGCGTGACCTTGCTGCCGAGGCGTACGAAACACTGGCCCAGCTCCAGCCCGGCCGGCCCGCCACCCAGGACCAGCAGACGGCCGGGCAGTTGCCGCAGCGACCAGATGCTGTCAGTCGTGTAGTAACCAACCTCATCGAAGCCGGGAACCGGTGGAACACTGGGTCGCGCCCCGGTCGCGATAATGATATTGGCGGTGGTGAGTTGCTGGCCGTTGACCGTAACGCACCAGGGCGTCAGGATCCGCGCCTGGCCCTGGTAGCAATCAACACCGAGTGCGGTGTAGCGCTCGGCCGAATCGTGTGGCACGATAGTGTTAATGACCCGTTGTACACGCTCCATCACGCCGGCGAAATCGAAATCGACCTGTATCGATTTGAAGCCGAATTCCCGGGCGCGCCCGGCCTGGGCCAGTATCCTGGCGGAACGGATCAGGGCCTTGGATGGCACACAGCCGCTGTGCAGGCAATCGCCGCCCATCTTATCCTGTTCGATCAGGGCGACCCTGGCCTTGACCGCGGTGGCTGTATAGGCGGCTACCAGTCCCGCCGCCCCGGCGCCGATGACGATCAGATTGTAGTCGACGGCTGCAGGTTGCTTCATGGCGCGACTATTCGCTGGTGACGGACAGGTTGCGTTGTTTGTACAGCTTGAATATTTTTTTCACCAGCAACGGGAAAATACCGATTAACGCCAGTGACACCAGCAGTGGGAAGGACAGGATATCCGCCGGCGCCTCGATTTTTGAGATTTGCAGACCGGCATTGACCATGATGGCGGTGATCGGCAGCATGCCGATCATTGATACCGGAAAGAACACTGAGGTCTTGATGGGTGTCAGGGCCATGGTCGCGTTGATAACGAAAAACGGGAAGATTGGAATCATCCGTAACATGAATAAATACAGTGCGCCGTCTTTCCGTATCCCGGCATTCACCGGGATCAGACGATCCGCGAAACGTTTCTGCACGGCGTCGCGGAACAGATATCTGGCCAGGAGAAAAGCACAAGTGGCGCCGAGCGACGACGCCAGACTGACCAGGATCAAGCCCCAGATAAAGCCAAAGATGGCGCCACCGATTAAGGTCAAAATTCCGGCTGCCGGCAGTGACAGGGAGGTCAGAGTGACATAGACCACGATAAAAATAATCCCGGTCATGACGGGATGGGCGGTGAAGTAGGCATCGATGCCAGCGCGGCTGGCCTTGAAATTCGCCAGGGTGAGATAATCCTCCAGTCCGGTGCTGAGACAAACCAGACTTACTGCAATCAGCAGTGCCAGAAGTATGAGTTTAGGTTTAGTCATGCCTATTATGATCTGGTGAACCCACCGCTGTTAACTCAAGTGTCGGGCGTAAGCCACCCGGGTAGCAGTT
>JACVQI010000182.1:0-10310 GCA_015661095.1 Gammaproteobacteria bacterium | reverse complement strand
GTAGCAGTTTTTCCTTTCGTATCCATACCTGAGTATATCCATGAATTTACAGGGTTTATACAAATTATGCCAGGGGATTCCGGATTGCCCTTCAGTTCAGGTAGAGCTTCGTATCAGACGTATAGTCGTGCAAAATTCTTTGGTTTTTTTCAGCGGCTGGGGTTAATATGAAACGAATGTATGGCACTAATGGAAGGCGGTTACAAGATCGCTTTCCTCCGCGGTAATAATCAATTTTCGGCGATATTGAGGCTATTATGTATAAGCGTATTTTCAGTTTGATGATCCCGATACTGTTGGCGTCCATTGCCGTAGCGGCCGATTTTTCCACGCCAACCGGACGGGTCAAGGACTCAATTGAAAAGGTCATTGCCACCCTGAATGATAAAAACCTGAGTCGTGAGGACCGCTGGCAGCGGATCGCGGTCGTTATCAAAGGTGGTTTTGACTTCCGCAGCATGTCGCAGAGCGTTCTGTCCACCAACTGGCAGAAAGCCACTCCCGAAGAACAACAACGGTTCACCGAGTTCTTCACTCAATATATCGAACAAACCTACCGCTCCAAGATCGAGGCCTATACGGATGAAAAAGTTCTGTATAAGGAAGAAACGGTTAAAGGCGATCGCGCGGTCGTGGACACGGTGATCGTGACCAATACAACCGAAATACCTGTCAGTTTTAAATTAAAGAACAACGATGGTGAATGGTTTGCCTACGACGTGGTGATTGAAGGCATCAGCCTGGTGAGCAACTACCGCACCACTTTTGCCGCCATCGTCAAAAACGAGGGTATGGATGGCCTGATGAGCGATATCCAGAAACGCATAGATAAATACAAAGCCGATCAATCTGCCGAAGACTCCGACGAGCCAGCGGATACTGCTGCTGCCCCGGCAAGCAAGGGCTAGAAGTCAGGAGTAAGCCGTGAGGCGTGAGGAGTAATACAGGATTCTGCAAATACATCACACCTCACTCCTTACACCTAACTCCTCACTTCTTCTTGTCTCCCGATTCGAACACGTATTTGCTGATTAATTCCTCCAGATTGATGGAGGGTTCGGTTTCCGTAATTTCGCCGCCCGGTTCCAGGTAATCAAGACCGCCAGGTGTGATCTTGACGTATTTATCGCCGATGATACCTGCCGTGCGGATGGAGGCCATCGCGTCTTCATGGATGTGGACAGTGTTATCGATGGCCATGGTTACGACGGCCAGATAATCATCGGTGTCAAATTCAATTTTATCCACCAGCCCGACCCGGACACCGCCCGCCTCGACATAGGCGCCGACACGCAGGCCTGAAGCCGAAGTGAATTTGGCGATGACAGGATAACGTTCATTACCCAGCAGGTTCAGTTCGCCCAGTTTGATGGCCAGATAGGACAGACAGATTAACCCGATGACCATGAAGATACCGGTGAGGACTTGCAGCTTTTTCTCTGACATGAGCGTACTCTCTATAAAATTAATGAGCTGACTATATAATCCGCGAACAACATTGTAATCGATGACAATACGACGGTGTCCGTGGTCACCTTGCTGACGCCTTCCGATCCATGCACACCGGATTTATCCAGGTGCAGAAAGAAGCCTTTGGCGGTTGCCACCCAGATCATGATCAGACCGAACACCAGGGATTTGGTTGCCCCCATGACAATATCCTGCCACAACACGGCATCGTACATGCCGATGAAATAGGAACCGGGGCTGACTTCAAACAGGATAACGCCGACAAAATAACCGCCGCCGATGCCGACGGTGATGAATACCGCCGTTAACAGGGGTACTGAGATCAAGGCTGCCAGCAGCCGGGGCGCTATCAGGTAGCGATAGGGATCGATAGCCATGCATTCGAGCGCGTCAATCTGGGATTCATTACGCATGATGCCGATTTCGGCGCAAATCGCGGAGCCGGCCCGGCCGATTATCACCAGTCCTGTAATAACCGGTCCCAGTTCCCGCATCAGGCTGAGACCGACCGCAGCCCCGAGCAGGGATACCGAGCCGAATCTGACCAGTGTGTCATAGAACTGCAGGGCGACTACCATGCCTACGAACACCCCGGCCACCACGATCACCAGTAATGACCGGGAGCCGATAAAGTAGATTTGTTTAATCAGCGGTTGCAGCTTGTAGGGTGGCGTGACTATCCGCCACAGGCCCATGAGCAGGAAGATTCCAGCCCGGCCCAGCCGTTCCACCAGGTCCAGTAGATAATTCTTTCCATCGATCGCCAGGGTCAGCATTATTTGCTCCGGCCTTTGGTCAGGGAATCAAGATAGGCTTCGGCGTCGATGGCGTCATCCCGGACCTTGCGGCCGAGCATGTTGACAATCCGTTTATCGTCGCTGGCCCGTATCTCATCCCTGGTCCCGGTCAGGATTTGTTTGCCCCGATCCAGTATGGTGATACGGTCCGCGACATTGAAAGCGCTTTCCAGCTCATGCGTGATGATGATGATGCTCATATTCAGCGCATCACGTAGTTGCAGGATTAACTGGTCCAGCTCCGCGGAAGTGACGGGGTCAAGGCCGGCCGAAGGTTCGTCGAAGAACAGCAGCTTGGGGTCCATGATGACGGCGCGGGCCAGCCCGGCCCGCTTCAGCATGCCGCCGGACAATTGCGCCGGCATCAGATCCTCATGGCCAACAAGATTCATCTGCGCCAGTTTCATCATGGTCATGATCTGGATAGTGCTGTCATCGAGCCGGGTATGTTCGCGCAGCGGCAGTTCGATGTTCTCGCGCACACTGAGCGAACTGAACAGGGCGCCGTTCTGGAAGGCCACGCCGATACTCTTGCGCAGTTCATAGAGTTCAGTTTTTTTCAGTTTGCTGATGTCCTTGCCGAGCACCTCCACCACGCCGGCAGTGGGTGTAACCAGACCGAGTACATTTTTGAACAGGGTGCTTTTGCCGGAGCCGCTATGTCCCATGATGACCAGGATCTCGCGTTCGGCGACCGTCAGATTGATATCATCCAATGCCAGTTTGTCACCGTAGTGACATTTCAGGTTTTGGATATTGACTGCGGGATTGGTTGCCTGGTTAGCCATGCGTGGGATATAGGGACCAGGAGCTGGGAGCCAGGAGATAGAAGTTAGGAGTGAAAAGATCGGAGATAGGAGTTTTGGGTTTGTCCCATCCCATCACTCCTTGCTCCTCGCTCCTCACAATTAATTGTTGATTTCCGCGATTAACTCCGCCTTGAGTTGTGTCGCGGTCTGTTTTTCCTGCGACGACAATTCCTTCTCCAGCATATCCCGGCGGCGGATATCCATGACGTTGCCATGATCAGCCAGGATACTGTACCAGGCCAGGGCCATGGGTTTGTTCAGTTCGACACCTTCGCCGTTCAGATACATTATCCCCAGGTTGCGCTGGGCAATGGCATGGCCCTGGCGGGCGGCCCGGTTATACCAGCGTGTGGCTTCGGCATCGTTCCTGGGGACACCTTCGCCATAGGCAAAGGCGGCGCCGACCTTGTATTGGGCTGGCGCGTAGCCCTGTTCAGCGGACTGCATATACAGTTGAAACGCCGCGGCACTGTCTACGGTGACACCTTCACCGTACTGATAAGCCAGCCCTTTTTCATAATCGGCTTTGGCCGTGTCCGCGACCGGCGCTGACTGGGTTTTGGCGTTTTCGTATGCAACGAATTCAGAAACCTGCCGGGCGACTTCCGGAGAGACGGTCTGTGGTTCATCGCCTGCGGCAGTTACTTCCGTCTCCGGCTCTTGAGTTTCAGGCTCTTTATCTTTACCGAAGATACGACTAAAGAAGCCTTTTTTCTCAGTAGCCGGTTCGGCCGACACTTCCGCGACGGACTCAGGCTCAGGAGTGGCTGCAGGTTCTGGCGTTGCAGCCGTTTCCGGTTCTGCAGCGGTTTCTGGTTCTGCAGCGGTTTCCGGTTCTGCAGTTGTGTCTGGTGTTGCAGCGGTTTCCATCGTTTCTGCCGCTGGTTTCTTCTTAAATAAATTCTTAAAGAAGCTGGAACTCGATTTCTTTTCCTCGGCCGGCGGTTGATTATCTTCACTCTCGGACGACACCTCGCCGGCGACGACTTGACCGACATCACCCGTGGTCGCCTCGGCGGCGACCTTACGGATATTCGCCAGATTATGCCGTGCCGAATCGTGGCCTTGCGCAGCGGCCTTTTCATACCAGCTCGCCGCCTGGACATCATTCTGCGAGACACCTTCCCCCATCAGGTACATATTGCCGAGACTGTATTGCGCATCCACATTGCCATGTTCCGCCGCCTGCTGATACCAATACAGAGCATCGGTGTAACTTTGCTCGATACCCAATCCCTGGTGGTACATGGAAGCCAGTTGATATTGGGCCTGCGGGTCCCCTTGTAACGCCAGGGGCCGGTATAAGACATAGGCCTCCTCGTATTCCTTATTGTTGTAGGCGGTACGGGCTGACTCTAACCGGTGGTGCCGTGCTCTCAGGGCCAGGTGCCGTCAGCGGCAGGCTGGAGGATGTTGATTCGTTATTCTGGTCGAGAGCACTGGCAGGCTCTTCAGCCATCGCCACCGTATTCGCATCAGTGCTCCCGGTGTCCGTGGGTTCGGTTTTTGAGCGCCGGAACAGTTTGCTGAAAAAACCGCCGCTTGCTTTTGTTTCCTCGGCGTCCGTCACCGTCTCTGCTGGCGGTTCCGCCTCGGCAATGGTGTTTTCGTCTTCCGCATTAACGCTCGCGGTGGCGCCCGGATCCGGCAGGGGGGTAAGCGTATCGTTGCTGGTGGACAAATCGGCAGTGCCGATTTCCGCACCTGTTTCCGGTTCCTCCGCCGCCACGACGGGTGCCTCGGCCTCCGTTTCCGTTGCCACCACTACCTCTTCGGCAGGTTCGGTTTGCTCCTGCTGCTTGCCGCCGAATAAGCGTTTGAAGAAGCCTTGCTTCGGTTGTCCCTCGGCCGTGTCCGCTATGGGTGTTTCCGTCTGGGGTGCTGGTGATTGCTCAGTGCTGTCTGGCGGACTTGATACTTCCGCCGAATTCGTCTGCTCCTCAGAGCTGGCTATGGTTCCCGTGTCGACAGTGGCTGCTGCTTCCGGTGCGCTCGCGGTTGTTTCAGCGTCTGATTCCTCGCTGGTAGCTGGCGCGGCGGCAACCTCACTCGTTGCAGCGGTTTCTTCCGCTGCTTCCGTTTCGGCCTCGGAACGTCCGCCAAACAGCCGGCCAAAGAAACTGCGTTTCGGTTTTTCTTCGACAGCCGCTTCCGGCGGGTTGTCGGAACTGTCTGCCACCGCCGGCTCAGCTGTTGTTGCCGGGCTTGCAATCGCGGTCTCGCTAAGCGGTTCCGGTTCCGTTACCGCTGTGGCTATTTCCGCGGACTCTTCACTGGAGGTGGTTGCTTCCGTGCTGACCGGTTCTGCTGTATCGTCCGCTTTTCAGCGGGCTCCGCTGCGGCGACTGCTGGTTCCGTCACCTGTCTTGCCGCCGGCGCGGCTGTGGTTGCGGCAACTGCCGGGTTTGCAGTTGTCGCAGGTGCGGCGCTTTGTTCTGCCGGCGGTGGTTGGTCGGTCGCGGTAGTGGCACTGCTATCTGAGGAAAGTAATTCGGTTGCCTCCAGAGGTTGCGCAGGAGTGGTCGCCGCCGGGGTTTCTGCCGTGCTCAACAAACCGGATGTTGTCGCTGGCGGGGAGTCATTCGCCGGTTGTTCATCCACAGTCAACAATTTTTCTGAATCGACACTGAACAGCGGCGTCCGCTTTTCAGCGGGCTCCGCTGCGGCGACTGCTGGTTCCGTCACCTGTCTTGCCGCCGGCGCGGCTGTGGTTGCGGCAACTGCCGGGTTTGCAGATTCGGTTGGGCATTGGTTCTGGCCGCGCCGGCGATGGCGCGTTCCATGCTGGCGAGTTCATTTTGCGCGGCGGCATAACCCTGATCGGCTGCTAACCGGAACCAGCGCAGCGCCTGGTTGTAATCCTGTTCCACGCCACGGCCGGAGCGGTACAGTGTGCCGAGATTATATTGGGCCGCGGCATTACCGCGATCCGCGGCCTTACGGTACCAGGTGGCGGCCTGGACATAATCCTGCGGGACGCCGTCGCCCGTATGATATTTGCTGCCCAACTGCACCTGGGCCCGCTCATAACCCTGATCGGCGGCGGCGCGGAACCATTTCACCGCTTCGGCGGAATTCTGCGCAATACCTTCGCCGAAGGAATAGGAAATCCCCATACTGTATTGGGCCAGAATATGGCCTTGTTCGGCCGCCCGGCGATACCACTGTGCCGCTTCTTTATAATCCTGTTTGATGCCTTCGCCAAAAGCGTAGGCCACCGCCAGGTTATACTGGGCGTCCTTATCACCCTGGCTTGCCGCTTCCCGGTACCAGGCAACGGCCTGTTCGTAATTCTGATCGACGCCTTCCCCGACGTAATACATATAACCCAGGTTGGACTGGGCCCGCGCATCGCCTGCATCCGCCAATTGCTGGAACTCCCGGAATGCCGCGGCGTAGTCGCCGCGCGCCAGGGCGTCATTGGCGGTATTGATATCGGCATAAGTGAGTGGCGGTATGCAGAGTAATAAAAAACAGTAAAAGAGCGGTCTTTTCATTGCGTTATCACCTTTGGCTTGGGATGTTGCCGGATCGTATGATGTCGATGGACAACATTATTCCGTCCTGCTCTACTGAATTTCAAGAGATAAAATATGCCACAAATAATAGAGTAAAATCCAGATAAAAGACACTATATATTGTGGAAATACGGATTTTTTGCCGATTGGAAAAATACCGCCATACCCGTCAAACGGTACGGCACCGTCACCAGTACACGGCGTCGAGGAGAGATTAATTCAACTGGCTGGCGGCGGTCTGCTTGCGCACGTTGACTTTCGAATTGCCCAGCAGAAAGTCCAGGCCTTTGCCTTCGCAACTGGCGATAATGAAGATGTTTTCGTCCGTGATTGGCAGGCCGTGCTCCGCCAGTTTTTTGGTCGCCGCTGGAATACCCGGTTCGAGCAGATCCAGGGGATCGCCATGGTAGATGGGCTTTTTCCGTTGTTTTTCCGCCAGCTTGATGATCTCCGGATCCGGCCGCACTGGCGTCTGACCGAAATAACCCAGCACCATATCGCCAAAGTCGGGGGTGATTTTTTTCCAGCGCCCCAGTGCCACGTTGGCATAAGCCTGCTGGAAATAAAACTGGGACACGGGGGTAACGGAAGTGCCGAAGCCACCCAGCCGCACCACTTCCGAAAATTCCTTGATCACTTTCGGCAGCAGATGCAGGGTCTTGATGTCGCGCATCATCATGGTGTTGGCGGTCAGGGCGCCACCGGGCATGGGGGAGACGGCTATCAGCGCCGTCACCTGGCGGGCTTCCGGCGGCACGAAATAATCCTTCATGCAGTCCTCGAAGACTTCCGTGGCAGCGAGGATTTTTTCAAAATCAAAATCCAGCGTGTAGTCAGTGCCCTTGAGTGCATGCCACATACTGATGAAATCGGGTTGGGAGGTGCCGCCGGAGACGGGATTTTTCGCCAGATCGATGCCATCCACGCCGGCTTCAATTGCCGCCAGATACTGGGACACGCCGCAACCGACTGTGTCGTGGGTGTGGAGGCGGATATGGGTGTCCTCCGGCAGAATCTTGCGGGCGCCCTTGATGGTGGCATAAACCTTTCTGGGATTGGCTGTGCCGCTGGAGTCCTTGAAACAGATTGAATCGAACGGCACTTCTTTTTCCAGCAGCAGTTGCAACCGTTCCAGATAGAATTCCGGGGTATGCGCGCCTTCGCAACCGGGCGGCAGATCCATGATGGTGATGACCACCTCGTGTTTCAGACCGTGCGCCGTGATTCGCTCCGCCGAGTACTGCAGGTTGCGGATGTCATTCAGGGCGTCGAAATTACGAATGGTGGTCATGCCGTGTTTTTTGAACATCTTCGCGTGCAGGTCGATGATGTCCCGGGGTTGCTGGGACAGAGCGACCACGTTGATGCCCCGGGCCAGGGTCTGCAGATTGGCATCCGGTCCGACCTTGGTGCGGAAGGTATCCATCATGTCGAAGGCCGATTCATTGCAATAGAAAAACAGGCTTTGAAAACGCGCCCCGCCGCCGGCCTCGAAATGGGTGATGCCGGCCTCGACACTGGCCTCCAGTGCCGGCAGGAAGTCCGGGGTCAGAACCCGGGCGCCGTAGACGGACTGAAATCCATCCCGGAATGAGGTATCCATCACTTGAATGACCTTTTTCAATGCTGTATCTCCAACAGAAAATAATAGTTAAGTTAATTAGAAGCAGCTGCATCCACCTCGACTGTATTACTTTACACCGCTACCCTGCGAAGAAAAACCCGGAAAGTTACTTTAATTGATCGGAGTCAAGCCAGGTTACGGATGATACAGGAGCAGATATTCAGGCATGACCAGCGAACGCCATAATGGAATGGCTGCTTAACTACTGTGTTTCAGCTTCTCCATGCCGCGGTTCAAGCCGTCAATCGTTAACGGATACATCCGGCCCTTGATGATTTCACGGATCATCGCGATGGTAGCGGTATATTCCCAGTATTGTTCCTGGACCGGGTTCAGCCAGATGGCGTGCGGGTAGGCGGCCAGCAGCCGGCCCATCCACACGGCGCCGGATTCCTCGTTCCAGTATTCGACGCTGCCGCCGTCCACCATGATCTCGTACGGGCTCATGCTGGCGTCACCGACGAAAATCAGTTTATGGTCGTGACCGTATTTATGCATGACGTCCAGGATCGGGATCTGTGCTTTGAAACGGCGCTGGTTATCGCGCCAGACGTGGTCATAGACACAATTATGAAAATAGAAGTATTCGAGGTGCTTGAATTCCGTGCGCGTGGCGGAAAATAATTCCTGGCAGATTCTGACATGATCATCCATGGAACCGCCGATATCGAGGAACAGAAGTACTTTAATGGCGTTATGCCGTTCCGGCACCATCTTGATATCCAGCCAGCCGGCCTTGCGGGCCGTTGAATTAATGGTGTCATCCAGGTCCAGTTCGTCGCTGGCACCAGTGCGGGCGAATTTGCGCAGGTTCCGCAGTGCCAGTTTGATATTGCGGGTGCCCAGTTCGACATGGTCATCGAGGTTGCGGTATTCGCGCCTGTCCCATACCTTGACCGCGCGCCGCTGCCGCGATTGATCCTGGCCGATCCGGATCCCTTCCGGGTTATAACCGTAAGCACCGAACGGCGAGCGCCCCCCGGTGCCGATCATCTTGTTGCCGCCGTGATGCGCCGCCTTCTGCTCCTCCAGCCGTTTGCGCAGTTCCTCCATGAGCTTGTCCCAGCCGCCCAGGGCCTCGATCTGCCGCTTTTCCTCTTCACTGAGATTCAGCTCGTATTGCTTGCGCAGCCATTCGGCGGGGATTTCCGTGATGACATCCTCCAGCAATCCCTCCAGGCCGTCGAAGTAGGCGCCGAAGATCCGATCGAAGCGATCGAAATGTTTCTCATCCTTGACCAGTGTGGCCCGCATCAAATAGTAGAAGGCATCGATATCGAGATCCGCCACACGCTTCTGCAGCGCCTCCATGAGCATCAGGTATTCCGTGATTGAGACGGGGAGGCCGCCATTGCGCAATTGATAAAACAAATCGACAAACATGCACGGATTTTATCCCTAATTTAAATCTGGTAATAGCACGGCGGATTTATCTTTATCCTGATTGACTGGTGAGTGGCTTGAGCCGTCCGAATCGTGTTTAGGGTCATTTGCTATGGAGTAACCGTTAACACAACAAGATTCAGTCTCGATTTAGTGGCCGGTATAGGTGATAATGCGGTCTGCCTATACAGAACGAAACAATAGGGGAAAGCAACTTGAAACGCAGTACCGATCGTATTCTGACCACCCATGTCGGTAGCCTCAATCGACCGGAAAAGCTCCTGAGCCTGTACCGGGACAATGCGGCTCCCGAGATTTTAAATCCCTGCCTGAGCGCAGCGGTAAAAGACATCGTCAAGCTGCAAGCTGAAACCGGTGTCGATATCGTCAATGACGGCGAATTCGGCAAGCCGATGATGGACGAAGTGGATTACGGCGCCTGGACCACCTATATGTATACGCGGCTGGGTGGTTATGAAATCCGCGAATCGCAACCGGATTTCAATGCCCTGGCAGTCCTGATGGGCCAAAGCAAGGACCGGCGGGATTTCGCGGAGTTCTACCAGGCCGGACTGGACGGCACCCACTCCAATCAGGGCATTTATCGTTTCCCCATCAACGTGGGACCGGTGACCTACACGGGGCACGCACAGGTCCAACGCGACATCCACAACTTGAAAGCCGCGCTGCGGGAAGTCAATGTCGAGGA
>JACVQI010000181.1 GCA_015661095.1 Gammaproteobacteria bacterium | reverse complement strand
GCACCACGAGACATGGTACCACTCAGACCACCGCCGAGGCTATTCAGGTTGTCCAGGGCCTTGCGGCTGATGCGGTGCGGCCTGTCGTCTTTTTCGGGTGTAATGAACGCCGCCTCAAAATAAACCGGTTGCCAGTTTTCCAGCATCAGGTTGTTTAACTCGCCATTGAGGGTCCCGGCAATTTTACCGAAGGTGAAGGTATCGGTCAGTTGTTCGAGATCGAGGCCGTTGAACGCAATATCGGCTGACAACCTCGAATATTCGCTGAAGAGGTCCTCAATTAACAGATTCCGTACTACCACGTCACCAGCGAATACCTGGATATTGATATCGCCGTTGAATTGCAGGTTGTTGAGACTGTATTTCAATCCCGGAAAAGTACCGGACAATGTTCCGGACAGCAGCGGCCATTGCATGGCCTGGCTGAAGGCATTCATGGAAACCGGGGTGAGGCGGGCGCCCACCGTTAATTCAAAATCCGGTGCTCCGATATTCTTCATATTGAAACTGCTGATCACCAGTTTGCCGTCGAGTACGGCCAGATCGTCCCAGCGCAGGACATCGACCTGCCCGGCCACCGATGCAAAAACCACGCTGCCTTTGCCGAAATCCAGGCGGTGAAAACTCATCCCATCCCAGCTCAGGCTGGATTGCACCGGTTCGGCATCACCGCGGATGGACAGATTACCGTTCAGTCCGGACAGGCTGAAGCGGTCATTCGCGTCGTCGATATAAATACCGTTGAAGCTGAGATCCAGATGTTCAAGCTTCCGATCGTGATAATCAACAGCCAGCGCCATGCCACCGGCGATCTCAAGATTGCTGAAATTCGTGTTCAGGAGCAGAGGCTGGATATAGATGGGAAAGGTGTTTTCCAGCTTATCGATGCGGCTGTAGAGACTAACAACCGGCAGGGTAATCTCTTCTGACATTATCATCTCGGCGTTGCCCCGCAATTCCAGTATCTGGGGATGGATGTAATTAAATTCCCGCAGGATCAGCCAGTTCTTATCGGTGTCCCAGAGAGCAGTCAGTTGCAGGGATAACGGTTCGGCGCCAACCTCGATAAAGAAACCGGGGTTGTCATCCAGCAACTCCAGGCCCGGAACGATATACATGGAGCCGGCCGAAACGGCGCAATCCGCCCTGGTGGACCAAACCCCGTTTTCTTTAACGATATCCAGGTCGATGTCCGCGGTTACTTTTTCCAGCGTGCTGGTTCCGGCCAGTGATAATCCCTGCACCTGGCTGTTAAGTTTTATAGCGTCCACACTCCCATCCTTACCGCGCAGTTCCACCTCGCCACGCAAGCGGCCGGCACTGAGCTGGTAATTCTGCAAGGCCGGATGCAAGTCATGCAGTATTCCGGCGATATAAGCCAGGTCGATGTCCAATCCTCGCAGCGACAGGCGCCAGTCGCGATCAAGGTTATAGTCGAAACTCAACGTGGTTTTGATCGCTGTGCCATCGGGGTATATGTATGACAGCAGGCCATCTGCACAGTGAAATTGCTCGTTATCACGAACAGTTAACTGACATTCGAGCCGGATCGAGTGGAGCCCCTCGGAATAGATCGAGGTGATGGTTGTCGCGGTAATGTTGACGGCCGGTGCTTGAGTTTCCAGTCCATGCACGGCAACCACGACCTGGTGGGCCTGGAACATGTCGTTGCCGATACTGTCAGCGGATAGCTGGAAATCATCGATGGCATAGAGATTCCAGGAAGGACCGACTGCGAAGAAAACTAGCCATGCAAGACGTAACACTAGCGCTGCTGCTTGAGGTCGAAATAATCCAGGTTGTGGTCGGTTGAATATACAGGAATCGAAAGCAGGGATAAACCGGCAGCGCCTTTTTCAAGCCGGGCCGTGCTGGTATATTGTAGTCGCTTGACACTGGAAGTCATTCGCTGGCAACATGGATTTTGAGTCCTGTACAGACGCCCCACATTGAGAACTTCGAACATGAAAAGTATTCTAAATTTATTGCTGGCCGCCAGCGCCTGTATTTGTTCCGGCATGGTGTCGGCCCATCATTCCTTTGCCAGTTATGACTTTGACCAGCAGATCCCCTTCACCGGTGTGGTGAAGGAACTCAAATTCAGAAATCCCCACATCGCCATGACCCTGATACACACCAAGGAGGATGGAACCGAGGAGATCATCAATTTCATCGAAGGGGCGCCGGCGAATATGCTGGTGCGTATTGGTTTGCGACCGGAGATGATCAAAGTAGGTACGAAGCTCACCGCCTATGGCTCGCCGAAGAAGACCGATCCCACGGTGTTTTTTCTGCGCAAGGTTGTTCTAGAGAACGGCAAGGAATACGGAGTCTGACTGCACCGCGGAATCGTTACTGCAATAACTCTGCACCAGTCGTAATCATATAGTCTAGGGTGCAGCGCAACTCCAGTTGCCACTGTCTTTCAAATCACCCGAACCGTCGTATTTAGCATACTGTGGATAGGGGCACAAAGGGCGTTGCAGGCCGGATTGGGGGTTGGAACCCATGATCTGTTTGGGGGCAGTCCTCTGTTCCCGCCACTGCTCCAGCGCACTGATAGTATCGAAGCTGTGCGGGCCCGGACCGCCACGACAATGACCCATGCCGGGCACCATGAACAGGCGCAGCCATTCATCCTGTGTCTCACCTAACTTCTCCAGTACATTGTTGTAATATAAGACGGCGTTTTCGGCGTAGATACCGGGATCGTCCCAGCCGTGATACAGCAACAGCTTGCCGCCATGGGCCTTGAAGCTCTTGAGATCCGGATCGACGGCGTCGACGAAACCGGCCTTGGCGTCGATCAACGGCAGGTCGCGGTCGAGGTCGAAGTCATGCCAGTCATAATCGGGTTTCTGAAAACCCAGGATACGGACCGTGTCGAAAATAAACGGGGTCAGCCTTTCATTAGTATCGCTGCCGTACTGACGGTTTACAATAGTGTTAAATTGCGCCAGCAAGGGTAAGCCGATGGCCGCGCCGGAAAAGATCAACTCACCCTTGGAGTTTTTTACACCGCCATAAAATATTTTCACGGTTTCCAGTTGCGCCGCGGTGAGACAGTCGGGGCCATCCGCGCTCTGGCATTGCAGTCTGGCTAAATCGAAGGAACACTGGCGCGGGTTGTTCAGGAAGCCTTCATGCTGGGTGTCGCATTGTTGCATGATGGCGTTAGTGACCAGTTTGGCCTTCGCTTCCGGGACAACCGTTGCTGGATTTCTGGACTGACGGATGATCTCGGCCACGGCGGAAGTGTGCATGTGGATATGGCGGTTGGCCAGGGCTCCGGCGATGATGCCATCAAAGTCCTCGGGGTAGCGCTGCGCTGCCATCACGCCCTGGCGGCCACCGGTCGAACAACCGGTGTAATAAGAGTAGTTCAGGGGTTGTGCATAATGAGCGGTGAGTACCTGTTTGGAACGCTCCGTCATCAAATGGATGGCCCGGTAGGCGAAATCGACGACTTTTTCCGGGTGGCCGAGCGCGAACATACCCAGTGGGCCGTCGGCAGCGGAGTGGCCCGTGTCCGTACCCGCCGTGGCATAGCCGCGGCGTAAGGCATGCTGCATATCGCCGTAAGCCTGGATGGCGCCGGCCCAACCGCCATTGCCGGTGGCCATGAACTTGCCGTTCCAGGTCTGCGTCGGCAGCCACAGTTCAACATTGATATGGGAATCGGCGGTTGGTTTCAGCACCATGGTGACCCGGCAGTATTCCGGTAGCGGCGGTGCCGGTTCATTTTCAGCACCCGGGATCCGGAACGCGCCTTCCGGCCAGACGAAGGGGCCGGCCGGTACGACGGTGGCTGTGGTGATGGTTGTTTCCGGCAAAGATAATGATGGCAGTTTTTCGCAGGGCATACCCTGGGTAGCTGTGGTTATCGCCGCGGCTATCAAGATACCAAACATGATGATTCTCCAGAGAACGACGTAATTTCAGTTGTGGTGGGTTACCAGGCGGGATTGCCTTGGTCCTGGGGCGCGGCCCATTCAGCGCGCTGCTCATTGTAGATTTTTCTCTTACTAAATAACCATGCGCCGTTTACTTTGGTCAGTTCATCCTCGTAATGACCATAAGAGGTAACTGAAGCACTCCGTTCCGGATTAGAGTTACCGTGGTGGTACCAGTAAGCCACCATCTTCGCGGTATTGCCTTCGACTTTGATGACCATATTAGAAATATTGTGACTGCCCTTGGCGGGACGCAGGCCGGAGGTATCCTTGGCGGCTTCCTCCTTTGCCCTTTTATGCATGCCGTCAATTAGATCGAAGATTGCCTTACGGCCCTTAATCTCTCCAGTCCCATAATCCAGGATGCCGTCTTCGGTAAAGGTTTCCGAGTAGGTTTTGGCATCCCGGAAATCCAGCGCAAACAGATACCTTGCCGACAGATCCTCGATCAAGGCCCGGTCTTCCGCATAGCTGCCGTCGGCGGATACAGATGGCGCTGCGCAGGTCAGGAATAAGCTGATGAAAGTACATGTCAGGGATAGAGGTGATTGCCG
>JACVQI010000180.1 GCA_015661095.1 Gammaproteobacteria bacterium | reverse complement strand
CCAGTACCGCGCGGACCCCACAACAGTACATTGTTCGCCGGGACTTTATTAACGAACTGCCGGGTATTCTGGACGATGGCGGCTTTTTGCCGGTCTATGCACTTCAGGTCGTCCAGTTCTATAGCGCTGGTATGCAGTATTGGTTCCAGCCAGGATTGATTGTTCTGATGACGCCAGCGTAACGCAGTACAGGAATTTGTTTCGGCCCTGCGCGGTGGCGCGGGCAGCAACGATTCCAGCCGGTCGATCAGGCTGTTGGCCTTGCTGAAAAAATTATCGCTCTCCGACATGGCATAAAAGGAAACAATGAAGGGGATGCGAATTATACGAAATACCTGTGGCTGGTAGCTAGCCCGCATTCGGTATGGAACAACAGCGGAACCAGATTCAGTATGTCCCTTTATCGTTGCGGGAGACTGGCCTGGGTGAGGGCAACCCGCTTGTGGTTGATTTTGTAAAACCGATCCCAGACTGTGTGCAGATTTTTCGCCTCGAGATCGGTTAACGCCGCCTGTATCATGGTGTAATTAATCACCGGTTTTTCGAATAATTGATGATGTGTTGCATTTGTGAACCCCACCGGATCGGCGGCCGGCCAGGACGTAGCCCGGGTAAATATGGCTATCCATTTAATTTGCTTACGATTTCACCTGTCATTGCATGCTTGTATCATAAGTTTGATATCGACCGATGACCGATATTCTTCAACTGCAGCGTGATTTTTTGAGTGGCACGAAAACTTCAGGGATGTTAGTCTTTGCCCCAGATTACTATTTTAAAATCAAGGAGATATTCCCTCATGTTACGTACTGCCGGCAGCCTGTTTTTATGCCTGGTAATGACCCTGGCGAGTGCCGCCGCGGAAAAACCCGTACTGGTGCTTAAGCTGCAGGACGCCATCGGGCCGGCGTCGGCGGATTTTATTCATAGTGGTCTGCAGGAGGCACAGGATCGCAACGCCAGTCTGGTGGTATTACAACTCGACACGCCCGGCGGTCTGGACACGGCGATGCGTGACATTATCCGCGACATCATCGCCTCGCCGATCCCGGTGGCTATTTACGTTGCGCCGTCCGGTGCACGGGCCGCCAGTGCCGGCACCTACATGCTCTATGCCGCACATATCGCGGCGATGGCGCCCGGCACCAACCTTGGAGCGGCTACACCGGTACAGATCGGCGGCTTCCCAGATATCATGCCCAACGATGATGATCAGGCAAGGCAGGATGACAAGCAAACCAGGAAGGACGATAAGGAAAGCGATGAGAATAATGATAAGGATGCCGGTGCGGAGGAGACTCAGACCAAGGACAAGGAACAACCTCTCTCCGGCGACGCCATGACCAGGAAAATGGTCAATGATGCCGTCGCCTATATCCGCAGCCTGGCCGAAATGCGCGGCCGCAATGCGGAATGGGCGGAACAGGCGGTCAGGGCAGCGGCGAGCCTGTCGGCGGAACAGGCGGTGGAGCAGGGCGTGGTCGATTTGCTGGCCGAGGACCTGACGGATTTACTAAAACAGATCGATGGCCGGATGGTAAAGGTTAACAACACCGAAATAACCCTGACTACGGCTGATGCGGAAATCATCACCTACGAACCCGACTGGCGCAATCGTCTGCTGTCAGTCATTACCAATCCCAATGTCGCCTATATCCTGATGCTGCTGGGTATCTACGGCCTGTTTTTCGAACTCGCCAATCCCGGCTACGTCCTGCCCGGCGTGATCGGCGGGATCTGTTTGTTACTGGCCCTGTATGCCATGCAGGTGTTGCCGGTCAATTTCGCCGGCGTGGCACTAATCCTGCTCGGCATTGCCTTCATGGTGGCGGAATTGTTCATGCCGAGTTTCGGGGCGCTGGGCATAGGCGGCATTATCTCGTTTATCATCGGT
Source organism: Gammaproteobacteria bacterium (assembly GCA_015661095.1). Classification (GTDB taxonomy): domain Bacteria; phylum Pseudomonadota; class Gammaproteobacteria; order Eutrophobiales; family Eutrophobiaceae; genus JACVQI01. Next base: position 2,635 of record JACVQI010000180.1, on the reverse strand, counting down.
TCCATCATCCTCTTTGACGTGGAAGGGCGGGGCGATCTGGCTATATCGAGATCGCTGATCGTGTCTGTGTCCGCGGTGACTGCGGGCTTTTTCCTGATTGTCATCCGTATGGTCTTCAAGGCGCATCGGAAACCGGTGGTATCCGGCGTCGAGGAAATGCTGGGCAGTATTGGTGAAGTCTTGGATGGTTTTGACAAACGGGGATTCGTGCATGTCCATGGTGAGGATTGGCAGGCGGAGACGCTACAACCGGTTAAGGCCGGTGACCGGGTCAAGGTGACTGGATTGGCCGGACTTATTTTAAAAATTGAACCGACTAAGGAGTAAATTGTTATGTGGATAATCTATTTTCTGATTTTTCTGGTTATCATCCTGCCGATGTTCCTGAAGATAACACGTGAATATGAACGCGTGGTGGTTTTCACCCTGGGCCGTTTTACCTCGGTCAAGGGTCCGGGACTGGTCTTCATCATCCCACTGGTGCAACAGATCGAAAGGGTTGAATTACGCACGGTTGTCATGGATGTGCCCAGCCAGGATGTCATCTCCCGGGACAATGTCTCGGTCAAGGTCAACGCCGTGGTTTATTTCCGGGTCATCGATCCGGAACGCGCTATTATCCAGGTCGAGAATTTCCATGCCGCCACCAGCCAACTGGCGCAGACCACTTTACGGGCGGTACTGGGCAAACATGAACTGGATGAAATGCTGGCGGAAAGAGATAAGTTAAACAAGGATATCCAGACCATTCTCGACAAGCAGACCGATGCCTGGGGCATCAAGGTGTCCAATGTCGAGATCAAGCATGTGGACATTGATGAAAGCATGATCCGCGCGATCGCCAAACAGGCGGAAGCGGAACGGGAACGGCGCGCCAAGATCATCCATGCCGAGGGCGAATTACAGGCGTCGCAGAAACTGCTGGAGGCCTCGGTAGTGCTGTCCGGTAACAGTAACGCCATGCAATTGCGGTATCTGCAAACACTGGCGGGAATCGCCGGGGAGAAGAGTTCGACTATCGTTTTCCCGGTCCCTGTCGACTTCCTGAAATCGTTCATGACTATGGCCGATAAGAAGATTGCCTGAGCAGATTCATTGAGAGCTTATGCGTTGCCCATTTTGTTCAGCGAATGATACCCGTGTGATCGATTCGCGCCTGGTCGGCGAAGGCGATCAGATCCGGCGCCGGCGTGAATGCGTGACCTGCAGTGAACGCTTCACCACCTACGAGGTGGCCGAACTGACCTATCCGCACATTAACAAATCGGATGGCCGGCGCGAGCAGTTTAACGAAGACAAGCTCAGGGCCGGAATGTTTCGGGCTCTGGAGAAACGGCCCGTGGATATGGAACAGATCGAGATGGCGATAGCCCGCCTCAAGCATAAACTGCGGTCGGCCGGTGAACGGGAGGTTAAATCCAGAACGATAGGAGACTGGGTCATGGAGGAGTTACGCGGTCTGGACCAGGTGGCTTATGTCAGGTTCGCCTCGGTGTACCGGAGTTTCGAAGACGTGCGGGCGTTTCTCGATGAGATCGAACGGCTGGAAAACGAGCTACCGCCGGAACTGAAAAAGGACCAACTGGATCTGCTCACTAGTGAAAGTGAAGAACCTTGACGTGGACCAGGGCTGATTACTTCTACATGTCCCGCGCCCTGCAACTGGCCGGGCGTGGATTATATACCACCCATCCCAATCCCCGCGTCGGTTGCGTTCTGGTCCACGACGATCGCATCATTGCCGAGGGCTGGCATGAAGTTACCGGCGGACCCCATGCCGAAATCGTTGCTCTGAATAATGCCAGCGCTGATGTAACCGGCTCGACCTGTTATGTGACGCTGGAACCCTGTTGCCACAGCGGGCGTACTCCGCCCTGTACCGATGCGCTGATTAAAGCCGGTATCAAGAAAACCATCGCCGCCATACTGGACCCCAATCCGGCCGTCGCCGGACAGGGCCGCAACCAGCTGGAACTGGCCGGCATCAAGGTTGCTGTTGGTTTGCTGGCGGCGGAAGCCGAACATCTCAACCGGGGTTACATCATGCGCCGCACCCGGCAGCGCCCATTCGTACGCTGCAAGCTGGCCATGAGTCTCGATGGCAGGACCGCGCTGGCCGATGGCGCCAGCAAATGGATCACGGGACCGGCGGCGCGTCGGGATGTGCAGCGCTTGCGAGCCGAGAGCGCAGTCATCATGACCGGGATCGGCACGGTATTGGCCGATGATCCGTCACTGAATGTGAGGGACATTGCCATGGACCGGATCCCGTTGCGGGTGATCATCGATCCGAAATTGCGCTGTCCGCCTGCGGCGAAAATGCTGCGCTTGCCGGGCCGTACACTGATCTGCACCGGTAATCAGGATGCAGGCAGTAGCGATTTACTGCGCCAGGCCGGAGCAGAGGTGGTGGTGCTGGAGCAGCAGGGTCCCAATTTTCTGCACCAGGCGCTGGCTTATCTGGCGACCCAGGAAGAGGTCAACGACATCCTGCTGGAAGCAGGGGCAACGCTGGCCGGCAGCATGCTGGACGCAGGCCTGGTCGATGAATTGATCATTTATCAAGCGCCGGTTTTACTGGGCGACAGTGCCCGGGGCATGTTCAAACTCCCGCCACTCGCGAGCATGGCGGACC
>JACVQI010000179.1 GCA_015661095.1 Gammaproteobacteria bacterium | reverse complement strand
GACGCCATTTGTTGAGCGCGGCGAGTGCCATCAACGCTGCAAATCCTGTCACCTTCGCCAGTAGTAACAAACCGTAAGGTTTGCGCAGGCTGGCGAGGTCCGGTAGCAGCGCTACGGAGAGCGCAAGGCCCGCGAGAAAGATCACCGGTACGAGCCACGTCGCGATCTTGGAGAACCTCTCAATGATTACGCCATTCACGGCGAGTTCCTCGTAGCGACTCGCCAGATGCAGCGGCCAAAGCGCACCGAACCAAAACGCCACGATCAATAGGTGAACGATTAACAGGCTTGCCAGGAACCAGCGCTGATCGTGCGACGCGGTGTGCCCCATGAATGCAAACGAGGCCGTGATCAGCGTACCGCCGATCAAAGCCACGGCAGCGCCGAGCCGGCTCGGTTTCAACCACCCGAGCGCAATGAGCGCGAGCCCGAGTACTCGAACGGAGGAAGCGACGCCCGCTTCCGAGCCGAGCAATGCCGCCTGCAGCGAGCCGTCGAGAATTCCGCGCGGATCACCGGCCAACCGCGCAGGTTCAGCAAGCTGATATGCGACCGTGAAGACGAGACCCAGCACTGCTGTACGCTTCGCGAGCGCTGCAATAGGCAGTATCGCGCGTTGTAAATCATCAGCGAATAACCACAAGAACAACGGCACGCCCGCCGCCTGCAGCGAGGCGACGAAACTCAGCGCGCGCAGGGCGACAACGGCTTGATCGGTCAAGGCGATTCGAGCTCGCGGTTATATCACGTTTAATCCGACTGCGAATGCTCCATGTGATCCGCGGCATGATCCGGTTGGTCGCCGCCATGTTCCGTGTGACCCATGCCGTGGTCGCCCGAACTCCCCATCCCGACCGTGAAGCTGAATTCACCGGTCATCACGTGCCCGTCCTCGGACATCGCTCGCCAGTTTACAAGATACTGGCCGCTTGCGAGGGCGGGTACCGCTACCGAGAAGTTCTTCATCATCTCCGAAGGCAGCGGGCTGAGGTCTTGCTTTGCCTCGCCATGTTTCGTGAGCGACAAAACGGTCAGCCGCACCGCTTCTGAAAAGTGCAGCATTATCTCTCTCGGTGCCGCTTCGAGCGCAGCCTTATCGGCCGGCATGGAGGCGGAAAGCTCGGCGTGCGCGTAGGCAACCGACGCCGTAAGCAGTAACAAAGTAATGTAAGCTAATTTACGCATTTTCTATTCCTCCGTTCATATTAAAATATACCTTCAAGCCCAAATAATAATAACCTGAAGATCGTCTAAACGACCAACAGCGAGATGCCGTTGGTCGAATATGTCTGGCTCAACGCCAGCATCATTCTTCGTCGATACTCCCATGATTACAAATCCATACGCCTGAGCCGCAGGGCATTAGCTACGACGGACAGCAAACTGAAGCTCATGGCCGTGACGGCGATTATGGGGAACAGAATATCCTGGCTTCGCGATCCCTGTATGGGAGCGTTTGATCGACGTGATAATATCGATGCGTTTGCCGTATCCGTATGAACCCAGCCGATAGAGTCCATCTATTTGAACGCCTCATGGCGTACATCGTAGAACTGTTGTCATTAACTTATCCTCCCACATATTAGAATTTCTAGGATGACCGATAGCGGTCCTTATATAGTTTCTATCCCTTAGAAGGTATTACAGGTCATATACCAACGTCGTTGCAGTACGTTCCTGCAGTAAGAATAATTTATCGTGTCGGGTCTGCCGGTTACTGCCATGCTCAGAATCCGGCAACTGCAATGATCACCATGCTGGTCATGACTTCTTAGACGACGATAATTTCGATTATGAATCTGAAAGGCGTTATAACGGCCGGCAGAGCAGTACTGTTGGTCGATAATGTCTGCTACTGTGGCATGATTATTTTTCATCGGTACTCAGCATGATTACAAATCAGTCCGCCTGAGCCGCAAGGCATTGGTTACGACGGAAAGCGAACTGAAACTCATAGCTGCCGCCGCAAGCATGGGCGAGAGTAATAACCCGAACACCGGATACAGGATGCCCGCGGCCACAGGCACCCCCAGAATGTTATAAACAAACGCGAAAAATAGATTCTGGCGGATATTGCGCATCGTCGCACGGCTTAAACGACGGGTTTTGGCGATCCCGCGCAAATCTCCTTTGACCAGCGTGATACCGGCACTCTCCAGCGCCACATCGGTCCCCGTGCCCATGGCTATCCCAACCTCGGCCTGCGCCAGTGCCGGGGCATCATTAATTCCGTCACCGGCCATCGCCACCTTGTGGCCCCCGGCCTGCAACCGCTTCACGATCTCGGCCTTTTGCTCCGGCAGGACTTCCGCAATGACCTCATCAATATGTAAACTCCGGGCCACTGCGTCGGCCGTCGTACGGCTGTCACCGGTCAACATCACGATCCGGATCCCTTCTTCATGCAACAACCGGATCGCCTCCGGGGTCGACGCCTTAATGGGATCGGCTACACTGATAATACCCGCCGCTTGATTATCGATAGCGATGAAAATAACCGTCTGACCTTCCTGGCGGAGTTCTTCCGCTTGCTTACCGGGGATCTCGCCAGTAATAGCAACATGTTCCAGCATATGAATATTACCAATCACGACCTGGCGACCATTTACTTCACCGGACGCGCCCTTGCCCGTGACGGACTGAAAGTTTTTTACTTCCAGCAATGGAATGTTTTTTTCTTCCGCACCTGTCACGATCGCTTCCGCAAGCGGGTGTTCGCTGCCGCGTTCCAGGCTGGCGCCCAGTTGCAGGACAGTCGCTTCATCAAAACCATTCACTGTGATAACACTCATCAATTTTGGTTTACCTTCGGTTAAGGTCCCGGTTTTGTCTACTACCAGTGTGTCGATCTTTTCCATGATTTCCAGAGCTTCGGCATTCTTGATGAGTACTCCTCTCGTTGCACCGAGCCCGGTACCTACCATGATCGACATCGGTGTAGCCAGCCCGAGAGCGCAGGGACATGCGATGATCAAGACCGCCACGGCGTTGATAATGGCATGGGCCAGTCTTGGTTCCGGTCCCAGACTGCCCCAGGCTATAAAAGTAATGATGGCGATAACGACAACAGCGGGAACGAAATAACCAGCGACGATGTCCACCAATTTCTGGATTGGCGCCCGGCTACGCTGCGCCTCAGCGACCAAGTGGACGATCCGCGCCAGCAGGGTGTCGCTGCCGACCCGTTGCGCTTCCATGACAAGACTTCCGGTACCGTTAACCGTGGCGCCGATCAGTTTGTCATCGACACGTTTACTGACCGGGATCGGCTCACCGGTGACCATGGATTCATCCACGGCACTGCTGCCGTCGACAACGATACCGTCTACCGGGATCTTCTCGCCAGGCCGGACACGCAGGCGGTCGCCGGATTTGACGTGTTCCAGGGGGATGTCCGCTTCGGTTCCGTCATTCCTGATGATACGAGCCGTTTTCGGCGACAATCCCAATAACAGCTTGATGGCCGCATTGGTACGGGTGCGGGCGCGGATCTCCAGCACTTGCCCCAATAGAACGAGTGCGGTAATAACGGCGGCTGCTTCGAAGTAAACCGGAACCATTCCCGATCCCATTTTTACTGATTCGGGAAATATGCCCGGATACAGGACAGCCACAACGCTATACGTCCATGCCACTCCCACTCCCAGAGCTATCAATGTAAACATATTGAGATGGCGCGTTAATATCGAATTCCATGCCCGCTTGAAGAAGGGCCAGCCGCACCAGAGCACCACCGGTGTGGCAAGCATCAATTCAAACCATTGACGACTGCGTGGTTGGACCAATTCATTCACAGCCTCATGCCATAACTCGGCGCCCATGGCGCTGATGAAGACCGGCAACGCCAGGGCCAGACTTATCCAGAAACGGCGGGTCATATCGATGAGTTCGGTATTGTCCTCCCCGGCTGCAATCGCTACCGGTTCCAGAGCCATCCCGCATTTGGGGCAATCCCCCGGCTCGGCCCGGATGACCTCAGGATGCATGGGACAGGTATATGTGCTGGCCGTACCGCTGATCTCCGGACGATGGGGATGTTGAGCGGCGGATCGAGTGTCCTTCTGCGCCAATATGAATTTATCCTGGCAGCCCTGGCAGCAGAAGTAGTAATCCTTACCCTTGCTGTTCACCGTGTAACGGCTGTCACCGCTTACGTTCATACCGCAAACGGGATCCTTGTGCGAGCTGTTTTTGTGGTCGAGCTTGCCATGCATCATTGGAGTTACTCCGTCGGCCGTTATTCCAGCGAGTCCGGATCAGTGAACATGGTCTTCATGATCATGATTAGCCGCAGTGTCCTCCGGCACCTGACTTCCCGTTGCCTCGTGCATCTCATCAGTTTCCTGGTGCATCTGCATATCGTGGTCGTGATGATCGGCGGCTTCCGGCGATGGCGGCACTTTCGCATCATGGTCAACATCGACTGGCGCGGATTGATCATGGGAAGCATGGTCATGCCCAATCGCTTCGGGCTGCGGCAGGGACATGACGCCGATACCATGCCGGTAAACTACCTCGGCGCCTCTCCAGGCAGTGCTTCCCAGCATCAAACCAGCCAACAGTAGTATGCCAAGAAAAATGGCTCCACCCCGTGATTGGTTGCTTGCGCACCATAATGAATAAACGGACAAAATCATAAACAAAGTTAATGTCGCCCAGGCCCAGTTCCGGTGGTCCGTCATGGCCACATGCGATGGGGCATCATGTGTCACACTGTTATAGGCCATCCACCCGGCCAGAGCAGTAATAATGCCGAACCCTGTTCCCAACCAGAGATTCCAATCAGCCAGCGTTTCGAATTGCTTTTTAAGACTGCCAGCAGGCATGAACCGGCCAAGCAGGTGGAAACACACAGTGAGGCTTAATAATGCAACCGTAAAATGAACAAACACCGGATGCCAGTTGGGGACAATATCAATCATGTCGATACTTCTCTTGTAAGAAACAGTTCTTTATTAATTTGCTCCAGCCGGAGATTTTTCCAGATCAGAAATACCGCGGGAATGATTATCAAGGTTAGGATTGCGGCACTGACCATGCCGCCCACCATCGGCGCGGCAATACGCCGCATGACTTCTGATCCGGTGCCGGTACCGAGCATTATCGGCAACAGGCCGGCGATGATAACCGTCACTGTCATCGTTTTGGGGCGTAAACGCACTAAGGCGCCTTCTACAACAACTTCGCGCAGGTCATTCAATGTCAAGGGATCTCCTGATTGCTTCAGCTTTCGCAGGCGTTCGTTCAGGGCCAGGTTCAGATAAACCAGCATGATTACCGCAGTTTCAGCGGCCACACCGGCGAGCGCGATAAAACCCACAGCGACAGCAACGGAAAGGTTGTAATCCATGAGATACAGCAGCCAGGCGCCGCCGCCAAGTGCAAAAGGCAAAGTCCCAATAATTATCAGAACTTCGGGCAGGCTGCGGAAGTTGATATAGAGCAGCAGGATGATGATCATCAGGGTAACAGGCCCCACGATCCACAACCGCTCATAAGCGCGGACCATGTACTCATACTGGCCGGACCAGGCAACCGAGTACCCCGGCGGCAGTTGCACCTGTTCTCTCACCCGGGCCTGGAGTTCGCTCACATAGCTGCCCAGATCCCGCTCATCGGTATCGATGTAGATCCAGCCGTTCAGACGAGCGTTCTCGCTCTTGATCATAGGCGGTCCATCCTGGATGCTGATCTCGGTGACATCGCCAAGGGCTATCCTCGCCCCCGAAGGCGTGACTACAGGCAGGAGTGTCAACTTATCCAGCGAATCCCGGATGGACTGCGGATATCTGATATTGACCGGGTAGCGTTCCAGACCTTCGACTGTTTCCGTGACGTTCATACCGCCGATCGCGGTGTTGATGACATCCTGGATATCCTGCACATTCAGGCCGAGACGGGCCGCCTTGACCCGGTCGATATCGATATTGACATAGCGGCCGCCGGTGACGCGTTCGAAAAAGGCACTCGCTGTTCCCGGCGCCTGTTTTACCACCTGTTCAATCCGGCCGCCGATCTCCTCGATGACCTTTAAATCAGGTCCTGCGATCTTGACGCCGACCGGCGTTTTAATGCCGGTGGCCAGCATGTCGATACGGGTTTTGATCGGCATCACCCATGCATTAGCCACACCCGGCAATTTCACAACGTTGTTCAGTTCAGTTTTCAACTGCTCCGTTGTCATGCCCGGCCGCCATTCCGAACGGGGTTTCAGCATGACGACGGTTTCGACCAT
>JACVQI010000310.1 GCA_015661095.1 Gammaproteobacteria bacterium | reverse complement strand
GGAAGCCGCTTACGAGTTTCCCTGGTCGATGATCATCTTTCAGGATTGTCTAAAGATGGGCTATTCCACCTGGGTGCTGGAACGGGACGGCTGCATCATCGGCTACAGCGTCATGACGGTAGCTGTCGGCGAATCCCATCTTCTGAATCTGTGCGTGCATCCTGATTATCAGCGCATGGGCCATGGTGAAATGCTGCTGGATCACATACTGGACCTGGCGCAAAAGCACCAGGCCGAGATGACGTTTCTCGAAGTCCGTCCCTCCAATGCAACCGCCCGGCGGCTTTATCAGAACAAGGGTTTTGACGAGGTTGGCATGCGCCGTAATTATTATCCCGCCCATTTCGGCCGGGAAGATGCGGTCATCATGGCGCGCAGTCTGGTATGATCTAACCTGCGGAATTCCGGTAGCAACCGGTACTGAACTGAATCCACAATAACGCAGGTATTATGACCTCATTTCCACTACCTGATTTTGACGAAGCGCCGCTGACCTGGGACGATTTTCCGACCGTGGAGGCCTTTGTCGGCAATACCCCCCTGGTCATCCTGCAACGCCTGCCCGGCGCGACCAGTAACATCGTTTGCGCCAAGCTGGAAGGCAACAATCCGGCCGGCTCCGTGAAAGACCGGCCTGCCGTCAGCATGATCAAACACGCCGAGGCGCGCGGTGAAATCAAACCTGGCGACACCCTGATCGAGGCTACCAGCGGCAATACCGGCATCGCTTTGGCCATGGCCGCGGCGATCCGCGGCTACCGGATGGTCCTGATCATGCCGGATCACATGAGCGCCGAACGCCGCTCGACCATGCGCGCCTTCGGCGCCGAGATTATCCTGGTCACCCGGGAAGAGGGCATGGAAGGCGCTCGCGACCTGGCATTGCAGATGCAGGCAGATGGCAAGGGCCGGGTGCTGGACCAATTCGCCAATCCCGACAACCCGTTATCCCATTACGAAGGCACCGGGCCGGAGATCTGGCACGACACCAGGGGCCGCGTCACCCACTTCGTCAGCGCCATGGGTACCACCGGCACTATCATGGGTGTGTCCAGATTCCTGAAGGAAAAAAATCCGCATATCCAGATCGTTGGCGTGCAGCCGGCCGGCGAGACCAGCATCCCCGGCATCCGACGGGTCGATCGGATCATCGATGTCACCCCGGAACAGGCGGAGAACATGACCCGCCGCCTGGCCGCCGAGGAAGGCATCTTCGCCGGTATCTCCTCCGGCGGCGCGATCCACGCGGCACTGGAATTGTCCCGGGAGGTCAAGCATGCGGTGATCGTCGTCATCGTCTGCGACCGCGGCGACCGCTATCTGTCAACGAAGGTGTTTCCAGCCTGAAAACTGTGAGGAGTGAAGAGTGAGGAGAGAGGAGAGAGGAGTCAAGGGTCAGGTGATATACTTGTCACTTCACTCCTGACTCCTAACCCCTTACTCCTCACAATTTACAATGACCACCCTCGTATTTGATATCGAGACCATTCCCGATACGGAATCGGGTAAACGCCTGTATGGTCTGGACGGCCTGTCCGACAAGCAAATCGCCGAGCTAATGATGTTCAACAAACGCCGCCAGGATACCGGTGGCAGCAGCGATTTCCTCCGCCACCACCTGCACCGCGTCGTCGCCATTTCCGTGATCATGGCCAATGCCGACAAGCTCAACGTCTGGTCGATCGGCAACACCAACGCGAGCGAGCAGGAGATTGTCCAGCGCTTCTTCGAAGGCATCGATAAATACACCCCGGTGCTGGTGTCCTGGAACGGCCGCGGCTTCGACCTGCCGGTGCTGCACTATCGGGCGCTGCTGCACGGCGTGCAGGCGCCACGTTACTGGGAGACCGGCGATGACGATCAGAGCTTCCGCTGGAACAATTACCTGAACCGCTTCCATCAGCGACATACCGATCTCATGGACGTGCTGTCCGGCTATGAATACCGGTCCATTGCCTCCCTGCATGAAATCGCCACCATGCTGGGTTTGCCGGGCAAACTGGGCATGGACGGCAGCCAGGTCTGGGATTATTACCTGCGGGGCGACATCGAAGCCATCCGCAACTACTGCGAGACCGATGTCCTCAACACTTATCTCATCTATCTCCGCTACCAGTTCATGCGCGGCGTGCTGACGCCGAAATCCTATGAGCGCGAGTGCGACCGTGTGCGCGAGCTATTACGGACCAGCGACAGGCCGCATTTCCAGGAATTTCTGACGGCGTGGAGTAAGGAATAGGAATTAATTTTTGTATATGTGTTGGGCTTCGTGCCTCCGCACGACCTAGGCTAACTCACCGTCATGCCGGCGCATGCCGGTATCCAGTAATATAATGACCGCCCATGGGCGGGCAGTATTCAACTAGATTCCGGGACAAGCCCGGAATGACGAACTCTTACATTAGCGAGCGTAGGTTGGACAGCACGCTAATAACCCAACCGATCCAGCTCATCTTCATCGAAGCCATGGTAATGACCGAGTTCGTGCAATAGTGTTGTACGTATCTGCCTGCGCAGCCGAGCCTGATTGATGCGGCCGGTTCGGGTCGACGCATCGAGCAACAGGGCCAGTCGATAGATGTGGATCACATCCTCCAGCGCACCAACGTGTTCGATAGAGCGTTCAACCGGCGGTGTCCCGGTATAAAGGCCGAACAATTCGTCGCTATCCACCTGCATCTCGCTCTGAATCTCGGTTGATGCATAATCATCCACAGCGACCGGGATAGTTTTCAGCAAGTCACGCGCCGCGGCGGGCAGGGTGTGTAATACCTGCTTGAACAGGCGATCGAAGAGCGCGCGCTCCAGCCGGGTGATGCGGTTGTGGCGCGACTGACGCATTTCAATGATTCGTGAGGGGAGGTTTTTTATGCTGCAGAAACCGGTCCGCCCAGGGTATGAAATATTGCCAGTTCGGGCCGTCGCTATGCCCACCGTCATGCTGCCGCCAGGCGAGCTGGCCATCGAGCAGCCCG
>JACVQI010000178.1 GCA_015661095.1 Gammaproteobacteria bacterium | reverse complement strand
TATGCAGGGTATCGCTGAGTTTTTCATCGTCAGGCTTCAGATAGTAGTCGCGGTCCGGCAGGCCCAGACCCGATTGGAACAGGTCGACGATATACCGGGTCGAGTCCCTGTTGTCCTGGTGCACGTAGGGGACATAGGGCGTGGTAACATTGATGGCAGCGAGGTGGGCGATGAGCGCCGGGATTTGCTGCTTGTCGGAGAGCGCATCTATTCTGGCGAATTCTTCCTGCAGGGGTTGCAGGCCCAGTTCATCCAGCCTGGCTTCATCCATAAAGCTGTTATACAGGTCACCGATTTTCTGTGCCTCTGAGCCCGGTTGCCGGTTCGGATCACGGGCCACTTCTTCAATCAACTGACGAAACGCTGTCTGCGCGTCATCATCAAGCTTGTTGAAGGATCCCCAGCGGGCCTTGTCGGCCGGGATCTCGGTGGTATCCAGCCACTTGCCGTTGACATGGCGGTAAAAGTCATCCTGGGCGCGAACAGTGTTATCGAAATACTGCGTCTCGATACCGGACTGCAATGACTGCTTTTGTGCAGCCGGAGAAGGAGTGTTCTGGATTTCCGGTTTTGTACAGGCAGTGACCATCAGGATCATTGCGATATTAATCAGGCATCGGTTCATTTTTAAAATCCAAAAATAAAGTAGCGATAGAAGAACCCGCATGGCGGGCGGGAAGGAAATTATAACAGCAAGTGTAGCCCGGATGGAATGTAATGGAATCCATTTGGCCGAGGGGGTAAAACTAAGGATCAGATTCCTAAAAGCATCATTCGACTTGTAAAAATTCCAGAACATTGGACCTCGATCATACCCGACTGAATCTGTAAAGGTTCTTCCGCAAATACTGCGCCGAGATTAACGACCAGAGTAAGTAATATTAATAATAATTTATTCATTTTTATCTCCTGATCTTCCAATTACTCTCTCTCACTTTACATCTGGTACCGTTTTCTTGGGCTGGTCAAGGAGGCTCATATGTGTGGTGCGCGTTGTTAAGGCGCAGTTGTTCATTACTCCTGCTTCGGTTGTGTCGTAACGTAAAGACCCATATGAACGGCGACCACTCCAAGGAGTACGCCAATAAGTGTGACCGTGACCTGGGCTGCAACGGTTTGCGGCGGAGGCCCGTTCTCTCCATACCAGGCCCCAGTAAAGAAATATGCAACAGACAGGACTAATAGCGTTACCCATCCCCATAGAACAAGTCGTGGGAAAACTAACCTCGTTCCGGGTCTGTTTCGCTTTCCGCGACGAATTGCCAGGACGGCGCTAATGGGCACGCTCAGTAACAGGAGATCGATAATTACACCCACGGATCGGACGTAAGAAACGGCTTCGCCAAAACTCATGTGATCGAAGCTCATTCTGTGGTCTAACCAGGTGTTAAGTAGTCCTGGGACGGACTGCCGTGTTTCTTATATATGTGCACAAAAGGACGCACTTATTGGACATTAAGGGCGTAAAGCGCGTCCTTTTTCCGGTAAGGTTCATAGTTGGTGGAACTCCTTAATTCCTCTACGTTTATTAAACCAATTATAAGGAGAATTTCCGAATAAACAAAATCTGACGCTGTCAGCAAGAGTAGCCCAATGGAATGCAATGGAATCCGGGGATGGGTTCCAGGATTTGATGGACAGGAGTCCGAATGTCGCGAGTGCAGGACGACATACAGGAAGTATTAGTGTCGCGAAAGGACAGGGAGTCCGTAGCGACTGCACATGAGCGACCGCTGCGCTGCATCCGGGCTACGATCTCTATTAGAGAGGAGCGGCATCAGCGCGCCAGATCTTCAACCACACCTGCGCGACGTGCCAGCACGATCAGGCCAGCTATGATCGATATCACCGGTATCGTGGAGAGCGCATATTGCAGGGCCTGGGCCTCACCCAGCGATGTAGTCAGAAAGTCACTGAGTGCGCCGACATAGAGCGGGCCGAAACCAAAACCGAAGCCGGAGTAGATGAAGAAAATAAACGCGGTTGCCAGAGCCCGTGCGCGTAACGGCGCCAGTGACTGTACCAGGCCGAAGAACGGACCAAATAAAACAAATTGCATGAAGCCGACGATGAACAGGGCCGCATAAGCTACCATCAGTGATGAAGACCAGAGTTCGAAGACGAGGGCGATGCCGAATATTACAAACGACCAGCCGGGCAGGGTCAAAAATGCGCGCGCATCCCGTAGCGCCATTCGACTCGTAATTATTCCGCCGAGAAAAGAACCGAGACCGCCACCGACACCCAGCGAAATCGCCATCGGCAGAGCCATCTCCCCGGCACCCAGTTCATGGGTACGGGCGAAGAAGCTGGGGGTCCACGAATTCACGGCATAACCGCAAAAGGCCGACAGGGCACCGCCGTAGGCCATGGTTCGAAACGTCCCTATCCGCCACATTATACTTAGCCCTTCAATCAGGCTGACTTCATCGCGATTGAGTTGCACGCCTTCGTCTTTGGCGCCCCGGGCTGGTTCACGGATAGTCATTTTCACCAGCACGGCCAGGGCAACGCCGGGTAGTCCGACAATGAGGAAAGTCATACGCCAGCCGAATTCTTCAGCCAGCAATCCGCCGAACAGGAAACCGAACAAGGTCCCGAATGGCACGCCAAGTGAGAAGATGCCGATAGCCCGGGGGCGTTCCTCTCGGGAAAACAGGTCTGATATTAACGAATGCGAGCAGGGCCCGGCGCCGGCTTCGCCGACACCGACACCGACGCGCATCAGCAGCAACACAATGTAATTGGCCGCTGTGCTGCACAGTGCAGTCATGGCGCTCCAGAGCGTGAGGACGATGGTTAGAACATTGACGCGGGCATGCTTGTCCGCCAGCCTGCCTATCGGCAGGCCCAGGGTGGCGTAAAACAGCGTGAAGGCCAGTCCCATCAATACGCCCAGTTGCGTATCGCTGAGTACCAGGTCCGCCTTGATGGCCGGTGCGAGGATCGAAACCACCTGCCGGTCGATAAAATTAACCGTGTTCACCAACACCAGCACTATAACTATGTAATACCGGTAGAGATTAGTCACCGATTATGCCCCCGTGAAAGTTTTTCCGGATAATGAATGTTCAGTGATAATATCAGCGAATGTCGGCAATGTGTAATTCGCCGGGTCTGGCTATGAATAGGGGAAGAGACAGTATGAAATGCAGCCATGTTCTGACCGCAGTTATCCTCAGCCTCAGTCTTCCGGCAGTGTGCCCGGCACAGCAACCAGCAACGATCCGTCCGGCGCCGGCCTTCACCGCGCAACAACTGCTGGACCTTCCCACCACCGGCTGGCCGACCAATGGCGGGAATCTTTATAACCAGCGCTATTCGCCGTTGACCGCGATCAATCGTGACAACGTCAGTAAATTGAAGGGGGTCTGGCGTACACACCTGAACGGCTCCGGCCTGGAAACAAAATATTCCGGCGAGGCGCAACCACTGGTACATGACGGCGTGATTTATATCAGCACCGGCGCGGACGACGTCTTTGCCCTGAGCGTTGAAACCGGCGCCATCCTCTGGGAATACAAGGCCGGCCTGGATCCGAACCTGACCACGGTCTGCTGCGGCTGGACCAACCGCGGCGTGGCTCTGGGCGAAGGCAAGGTGTTCATCGGCCAGCTCGATGCGAAGCTGGTGGCACTGGATCAGCGCACCGGTAAACCGGTGTGGACCACTCAGACGGAACGCTGGCAGGAGGGTTACACCATCACCAGCGCGCCCTTGTACTATAACGGCATGGTGATCACCGGTTTCGCCGGGGCTGAATACGGGATCCGCGGCCAGTTAAAGGCCTACGATGCGGATGACGGTTCATGGATATGGACTTTCTATACTATTCCCGGTCCAGGTGAATCCGGCCACGAAACCTGGTCCCAGGAAAATGACGTCTGGAAGAATGGCGGGGCGACGGTCTGGCAGACGCCGGCGGTCGATCCGGAACTCGGCTTGTTATATTTCTCCACCGCCAATCCCGGTCCTGATTACAACGGATCTGTCCGTCCCGGTGACAATCTGTATACATCATCGATCCTGGCCATCGATGCGGCCACTGGGAAATATCGTTGGCACTATCAGCAGGTGCATCATGACATCTGGGATTATGACGCCAGTAATCCGGTGATCCTGTTCGACGTGAAAATCGGCCGCAAGCTGCGCCAGGCCATCGTTGAGGTCAACAAGACCGGCTGGGCCTATATTCTCGATCGCACCAATGGTAAACCACTCATCGGCATCCGGGAACAGCGCGTACCGCAGGAGCCGCGGCAGGCGACCGCAGCCACACAACCTTATCCGAAGGGAGACCCCATCGTGCCGCATTCAGTGGACATCCCGCCACTGGGTTTTGAACTTGTTAACGGCGGCCGCATCTTCACGCCTTTTTTTGGTCCGCAGGGCGTCATTGTCAGTCCGAGTTTATATGGCGGCGCCAACTGGCCACCCAGTTCCTATGATCCGGTGAAGCAGGTACTGTACGTTTGTGCCTCGGACATTCCGGGCAAGTATATCGGTGGCGATAAGGACAATGAAATTCCGCCCGATGGCGTTAATTATGTCGGTGGTACCACCGGTTTCGCCGACCTGCCGCGCATGGGTATCTTTGCCGCCGTGGATA
>JACVQI010000177.1 GCA_015661095.1 Gammaproteobacteria bacterium | reverse complement strand
AGCGGTACCGCCCGCGTCAGAAAGGCATTCTCGACGCAGTGGCGCAGGCTCATGCCGTTGAATTCGATCTTCGGCAGCATATTGCCGATATTGGTCAGCCCCCCGATGATGTGGACACCTTTCATATCGGGATCGGCGCAGATCGTCTTGATGGCATTCAGGGCCATCTTCGTCAATCCTTCCATATCCGAGATCATGGAATTGATGGTGACATCGACAAAGATATCGTAACGTTTTAGCCCGTATTCATTAACCAGCTTCTTAATCAGTCTGCGAGCCACCTCAACGACGTCTTCGGATTTCTTGCTGGCCTTGGCTGAACCGTTGGCATCAACATATTCCGAAGACATCAGCACCACCTTGCAGGGTTTAATATCGAACAGCTCGAACATCTCCATGCGGGTCTCGGCGAACGAGTTGATCAACGGTGGCTTGCCGCCGGATTTCTTCAGGTCGTAGACTTCCAGACAGGCGGCGACAATATGTTTGACGGGATAGTCGATGCACAGGGGTACGGAAATCGCTTCCTGCAGGGCCATGACCACTTTTTGCAGGAATTTGATATCTTCGTAAGCCCGCGGGCCTATGGTGACATCGACAAAACTGGAACCGGCCTCGACCTGCTTGACGGCCAGGGCCTGCAGACCCGTGATATCCTCATCCGCGATCATTTTGGCGGTACTTTTAAAGCCCTGGGGATTAATCCTGTCCCCGACTATGATTAAGTTAGGAAATGACATTGCTTTTCAAACCTCATTAGTTTGGTTATGGACGATTTTGGGGAAACACATGGACTGCATGAAGAGTTTATTGAAGCGCTTGGAACCGGCCAGTTCGATATAGTTGCACCTGTTGGCTATCGCTTCAGCTTCGGACCGGTGCGAATGTGAGACCAGCGCCAGTTTCGCCCCGATACCGGCGGCATTACCGATCTGGGCGTAACGCTCCTGGGGCAGATCCGGCAACATCCCGATCGCGATCGAACTGCCGATATCGATATAGCTGCCGAAGGCGCCGGCGATGGTCACCTGATGCAGCTGCGCTTCCGTGATTTCCGCATCTTCCAGCAGGACCTGAATCGCCGCGCGTATGGCCCCCTTGGCCAGTTGCACGGAACGGACATCGCTCTGAGTGAAAACGATTGCATCTCCAGCACCTTCCGCTTCATCCACCAGTACGAATTCCAGGTCCCGCTTGCCTTCCGGACGCCTGACCCGGGGATGGCCGTCATTCATTTTACCGGTAAGGGTGATGATGCCGGCCAGATGTAATTCGGCCACCATATCCAGCACCCCGGAACCGCAGATCCCGATCGGCGGTTGGTTATCGATGGTTTGCAATTCCACCTCATTACCCCGGATTTTTACCTTCTCAATGGCGCCGGGTGCCGAACGCATACCGCAACGAATATGCCCACCTTCAAATGCCGGTCCCGACGAACAGGAAACACTGGCGAGTTTGCCTTGGTGAATCAGGGAGATTTCGGTGTTGGTGCCAATATCCAGCACGACCACTGTATGCTGTTCCTGGCTACTGTCGATCGCCAGTAACACTGCGGTGTGGTCGCCGCCGACAAAACCGGCTATATTCGGCAGCAGATGCACATAGGCGCCCGGCATGACGCGCAGGCCCAGGTCGCGGGCCTTGATATCGACGGCCCCGGACACCGCCGGTATGAACGGCACGACGGCTAAATAGGTCACCGGCAGACCAATCAGTAAATGATGCATGGCCGTATTGCCGGCAATCACGACGTCGGCGATCTGCTCTGGCTTTAAACTGTATGCGCCGGTAAGGGTTGTGGCAGCCTCATTCAAACTATCCATGACCAGATTTTGGATTTTTTGCAGAGCCACCGGGGATTTTCTGGCATAACCCAGGCGGGTAATCACATCCGCACCATGCGGGCTCTGTGGATTCTCGAAGCCCATGGTTTTCAGGGTACGCCCATTGCGCAAGTCCACCAGCCAGGCGCCGATGTTGGTTGTGCCAACATCGATAGCCAGTCCTAACAAAGGGCCTTTCTTCTGTGGCAGCAAGCCGATGATCTCGCCAAAGCGGGAAACGGCATCCACCCTGCCATTGGCCTGCCGGAGTATCTCCGGCATGGTCTTTAGTACCGCGATATCGATGGTATGACCGGCGCCGGGCCATTTTTCATTCAGTGTGGCTTTCAGACGCTTGTCGTCGCCGACCGGTTTGATCAAGGTTCCGGCCGGGACCGTGCCGCGTATGGCACGCACCACCGGGTCCGGATGCACATAGATATCCTCACTCTCGACTTCGGTACGCGTGGGCACGGCCTGGGCCCGGGCCGAGACGGTTACAGTGCAGTCCCCCGCCAGAAAGGTTTGGCAGGAGCGGCGCCAATTGTCATCGATCTCGCGTTTGGAAAAGTATTCTTCATCGGCGGCGGATGGTGGATTGACTGGTCCCTCCGTCACCCGGATCACACAGGTCTTGCACAACCCGCGGCCGCCGCAGACGCTGGTGATGCGAACGCCGGCGCGCCGGGCGCAATCCAGCAATGTCTCGCCGGGGAGACTGGTGACGCGCTGACCGGACGGTTCAAAGCTTACCCGGAAACCGGATTGTTTTTGTTTTCTGGCGTTCATGCCACAGCTTCCGCCGGCAACATATGGCTATGCGGACAACGGGCACGGGACTGACAATCCCGGCAACGGTCACTGCGGCTGCGCGCCGGCATGCCCCGGCCCAGACCGATTACCGCAGTCAGGGATTTATGCGGCGTCAGTGTCCCGCTGCCTTGCAACTGCACACCGATATGGGTACCACCGGCCAGTTCCAGGACGGTCCCTTGCAGGCTGATGTCGAAGCCGTCATCACCAGGATTCAGCGCCCCGCTGGCCTGCAAGCCCAGGCTTTTGGCCTGCTCGCACATCAGCAACTCGAAGTAATCGCTGAGCTTGTACAGCAGTAAAGTACCGATCTCATCCAGCAACACCGCCTGTAAATGTTTTTTTTCGGCGAACCAGTCGCGTATCTGCTGCACGAGCCGCTGACCGAGAGTACAGACACCAAAACACAGATGCGTGGCCTGGTGCAGATACTGAGCAACCATGGCGGAATCCAGCCTGCCAGCGCCCACTCCGATCCAGTCCGGGCCCCGCTCCGTTACTTTCAGAATCTGGTAATGGATGGCCGCATCCAGCCAACCATCAGTTGCGTCATCCTCTAATAACTCTTGCAGGTTCTTGAGCATGGCCGGCGCCAGCGGACGGCCGCGCCGGGATTCCCAGGCATAGCTGATTTCCTCGACGCTTATCCTTACGGGAATGTCGGATATTGCGGGCATTGGATCTGGCCTGAGTGCTAGTAAGTGAGTTCCTTGGCGGTTTCGAACATGGCGATCACATTCTCGTGTTTCGCCTCATCCGGAATGCCGACGCCACCATCAAGAATGAACCCACCACCATCGCCGCAGTCATTAAACAGTCGTTTCACCGCATCCTTGGTGTCCTGCACCGAGCCAGTGATCAGTGTCGAGACCGGGACGTTACCCCGGATGCAAACCGTGTCGCCGAGAATTTGCTTGGCCTTTTTCATGTTGGTACGTTCGAACATATACACAGCCTTGCCCGGCGGCAGGTCTTTGATCACGTCCAGCCGGGAGGTGCAATTGCCCTCCCACAACACCTGCGGGATATAGCCCTGTTCGATCATGGTCATCATCACCTGGCGTAAGGGTGGCCAGTAATAGGTTTTAAACTGTACTGGCGACATGAATCCGTCCAGCCCCCAGTGCAGGGGGAAGAAGATAAACTTACCCTTGTTGCGATCGGCCGTGGCGATGGCATTGGCGGGGATCAGTTGCGTGATGCGATCCAGAATCGCCAGCAGCTTGTCCTTGTGGCGGAACATGTCCAGCATCGCGCCCTTGGAACCGCGCAGATAGTCCGAAGCCACGTCGAAGGGCGCATGACTGGTGGCGTGATTACCCAGGGGAAAGCCCAGTTCATTCAATTCCGCCACCATCTCATCCGCCGAGGCGAGCATCTTTTGCATTTCCTCGCCGGCCCGCATCAGGGTCTGGAACATCTCCCGTACTGCCGGATTGGCGTAGGCCTGCACGGACATCAGAATCCGCGTATGCAACACCGAGGGATATTGAGGTAGCAGCTCCATCGCTTTAAAACCATTAGCAACGCGTGGCAGGTAGCGATGCAGCATGAAACCGGTCGGGTCGAGCAGGTACTCATCGTATTCCTTCGCCGTCATGTATTCCCGGTCGAGATACTGGAACGGCACGTCCTCGGCCAGGCCCCTGCTGCCCGGCCATTCGAGCTGCCGGTAATCCAGGATATCCATGGTGGGACCAAAGGCCATCATATTATGCCCCGGGTAATAACTGTCCGGTTCCAGGTCCCGCGCCGCCTTGATCATCGCGGCCTTTAAACCGGCATAGTCATACATGGTCTGCCGACAAGTCATGCCACTGTAGTGTCCTACCCAGAAATGCGAGAACAGGATGGTGGGCAGCCGATCCGGCTTCTTCAAGGCAATGGTGTCGTGCAGACGTTGCTCACGCTCGGCGTACAGTGTGGCCGGGGATTTACCCGAGGCCGCGTCGATTCTTTTCGGTTCAATCGTCATGCCGGCAACCATC
>JACVQI010000176.1 GCA_015661095.1 Gammaproteobacteria bacterium | reverse complement strand
TGAAAGATTTTATTGCTTATGAAAAAATCCAGACTGGATCGATTGTTCAAACCCGAAGCCATCGCCATTGTGGGCGCATCCGCATCGCCGGAAAAAGCCGGCTATATGGCGCTCAAATTACTGGATACTTATCAGGGCAGGATTTATCCCGTAAACCCGAATGAGAAAACCATTCTCGGTCACAAGGTCTATACCTCCCTGAAGGCAATCGGTGAGGCGGTCGATCTCGTGATCCTGGCGATACCGGCAACGGCTTGCCCGGCCCTGTTACGTGAAGCAGCTTCCATCAACGCCGGCGCCGCACTGATCATGGGCGGCGGTTTCGCCGAAAGCGGCGAAGACGGGCGCCTGATCCAGGAAGAGATCAAGAATATATGCAAGACCACCGGCATCCGCCTGCTCGGACCCAATACCGGTGGCTTCGCCGATCCCATCAACAAACTGGTAGCCAGCTTCTCGGTATCTTTCGCGAAGATACCACCCGGCTCGATCGCCATCATCTCCCAGAGCGGCGGTATCAGCCTGATCCTGGCCTGCATGCTGGAAAATGATGGCTTCGGCATCAGTCTCACCGCCGGTCTCGGCAACTGCGTCGATATCGACGGCGCCGACATGATCGATTATCTGGCCGACGATGATGCCACCAAAGTCATCATGCTCTATATGGAAGGCTTGAGTGACGGCCGCCGATTGTATGAAGCCGTCCGGCGCGCAACACTGAAGAAGCCACTGGTCGCACTGACCATCGGTCGCAGCGATATCGGTGAATTCGCCAAATCTCACACCGGCAATCTGGTGGGTTCCTATGCCCTCAAGGCGGCCGCCCTGAAACAGGCCGGCGCCGTGGTCGTTGAAACCTCTAATGATCTGGTGGATGCAGCCTGCGCCTTCTCCCTGATACGGTTACGACCAGCGGCCAACCCGGGCATCGGCATGCTGGTCGGCCAGGCCGGCGCCGGTTTGCTCATGTTCGATCAGTTAAAAGAGGCGGGTGTGAATATACCTGCGCTCAGCAAGTCCAGCGTGGCAAAGATCGCTAGATATTTACCGCCCATGCACTTCATCAGTAATCCTGTTGACGTCGGCCGCCGCACCCAGGAGGAATTCGCCAATATTCTGCGCGTCATGGTTGAGGATAAATCCCTCTCAGCGATCCTCGCCTATGGCCTTTACGAACCGACGGCGCTCGATCCCATCAAGCTGTTCCGGGAACTGGATTTCAAACTGAGTAAACCCGTTATTTACGGCACCGCGGGCGAATCCACCGATATGCGCAGCACCTGCGCGCAACTCGCAGCCATGAACGTGGCGCCGTTCAAATCACCCGAACGCTCTGCCCGCGCCATGCAAGCACTGGTAGAGGATGCCAAAAACCAATACCGCATCGGTCGTTACGGCAAACAAAAATCCAAATCCGTCACCATCGGCAAACTCCCGCCCGGCGCCCTGGACGAAGCGCAAGGCAAACGCATCCTGAAAAAAATCAAGATACCGGTGCCGCGTTCCATCATCTGCCACAATCGCAGCGAGGCGAAAAAGGCCTACGCGAAATTACGCAAACCAGTCACGGTGAAAATCCTCAGCGCCGCCATCCTGCACAAGACGGAAGTCGGTGGTGTGCACCTGAATATCCGTGACCGTAAGCAATTCAAAGCCGCGCTGAAGAGTATCGATAAAATCCCCTGCCCGGGCCAACGCGCCTATCTGGTCGAGGAAATGGCCGGCCCCGGTCTGGACCTGATCGTGGGCGGACTGCGCGATGCCGTCTTCGGCCCAACCGTATTGCTGGGCATGGGCGGCACCATGGCTGAAGCGCTGAAAGACGTCAGCATGCGCCTCGCGCCCCTGCAACCGGCGGATGCGGAGGAAATGATCGCGGAATTGAAAGCCAGCGTCCTGTTCGACGGCTGGCGCGGCAGCCCCGCAATCAACCGGCAAGCCGTGATCGATGCCCTGCTGGCAGTATCCGATCTATTGATCAGCAATGATCAGATCCAGGAACTGGACATCAATCCGTTACGCGCCAACAATAAGGGTGTGCTGGCGCTGGATGCTTTGATAGTGAAAAGTGAAAAGTAAAAAATATCGTAGGGTGGGCACGTTGTTTGTGCCCACGCGGAAAGGAAGCACTTAGGTCGGGTAGGGTGGGCACGTTATCCGTGCCCACGCAGAATGCGACGTGATAAAACATGATGAGTGGTGGGTGTTGTTACCGGTGACTCGCGTGGGCAACCCAAACAACAGCTTGCCCACCCTACTTTGTTCTCTCATGTAACTCGATTGATGCGGTTCGTCGGCAACTGCTCCCGGCGTTGCCCTACCTCCTGCATCCATGCAGTCGTTCCTCACCGCAGCCTACGGGCTGAATCAAATGAAGCCCAACATAATCGGAGGCAAAGATTACATCCTTTCCACGTGGGCACAAACAACGTGCCCACCCTACCAGTCTGAATCAAATGAAGCCCAACATAATCGGAGGTAAAGATTACATCCTTACCGCGTGGGCACAAACAACGTGCCCACCCTACCAGTCTTTATACTTTTAACTTTATACTTTTTACTTAAGCATATCCGCCGTATTCCCTGGTGGCGTCGAACATGGCCTGCACATTCTCGTCTTTTGACTCATCCGGGATCCCAGAGCCTCCGTCCATGATAAAGCCACCGCCTTTACCGGCCACCTCAATCAGCTTTTTGCAATAGGCTTTTATGTCATCCGGATTCCCCGCAGACATCACGGTCCCCGGCACGTTACCGCGCAGACAGACCAGTTTGCCCAGGACTTCCTTGGCCTTGAAGATGTCGGTACGCTCGAAGAAATATACGCATTTTCCCGGCGGGATGTCCATGATGTGTTCCAGGCGTGAAGTACACCCGCCTTCCCAGAACATAATCGGCGTCAGCCCATTCTCGATCAGGGTCATGACGACCTTGCGCAGCGGTGGCCAGTAAAAGGTCTTGAATTGATCCGGCGACATCAGACCATCACCGGGCCAGTGCAGCGGGATAAAGACGCCCTTGCTGCGGCTGTGTTTGGCGGCCGGTATGGCCTGTAGCGGAATTAACTTTGCAGCCTTGTCCATGGCCTCGAGCAGGAGATCCTTGCGCATAAACATGTCCAGCATGATCCCTTTTGAGCCCCGGAAATAATCGGCGAACAGGTCATAGGGCGACAGGGCGGTGGCGGACTCCGCCAGCGGATAACCCAGCGCCGCCATGTCATCGATGAATTGCACGGTCTTGCCGAGCATACGGCCCATTTCTTCGCCGGCCTTTTGCAGGGTCTGAAAGGCATTAACCAGATCCGGATTGGCAAACGAGCGGGTGGAATGAATGATGCGGGTGTAGTAGAGGCTGGGGAAATTGGGCAATTTGGCTAAGGGTTCAAACGCGGTCGCGATCCTGGGCAGATACTTGTGCAACATGAATCCGGTGGGGTCGAAGATATAATCCGCATATTCATCCGCCTTCATGTATTCCTTGTCCAGATACTGGAACGGCACATCGTTACTGACGCCGTCATGCCCAGGCCATTTGAGCTGCCGGTAACCCATAATATCCATGGTCGGCCCCAGCGCCATGATCGGGTGCGGCAGAACATAGGCATCGGGTTGCAGTTCATCCAGCGCTTTCCTGGTGGCCGCACTGAGACCGTCGTAGTCATACATGGCATCACGAAAACTCAGGCCCGCGTGGCGGGTATGCCAGAACAGGCTGTTCATGATGATCGGCACGCGGTCCGGCTGCCGCAGCGCGATGGCGTCGTTAAGACGCTGTACACGCTCGGCATAAAGTTCATTATTACTGGTTGGTTGTGTTGCTGTATTCATTATTTTATTTCCAGTTTTAAAAGAATATTAAACACAGAGGCACAGAGGACACGAAGGAAATAAATTAAAAATAATAATCAGATAAATAATGTGGATTAAATAATATGGAATTCACAATCTAGGTGAATCATTGATTATCTCGCGTTTATCTACTCACAATTCGGGCGACATAAAATATTTAATATATAGTTCTCTGTGTCCTCTGTGCCTCTGTGTTTATATTTAATCAATCCCCATTATTTCGAAGCAAATTCCGGATTTTCAATCAGAAGCGCGATACCCTGGCCGCCGCCGATGCAGGCCGAGGAGATGCCATAACGGGTGCCGGAGCGTTGCAGTTCCCGCGCCACTGTCATCGACAACCGGACGCCGGTGGCGCCCAGGGGATGGCCGATGGCGATGGCGCCGCCGTTGACATTGAACTTGGCATGGTCGACTCCCAGCAGGCGTTCCACTGCGAGACACTGGGCGCCGAACGCCTCGTTGACGTCATAGCGGTCGATGTCCTCAACCTTCAGTCCCATCTTGTCCAGCAGCGGCCGGATAGCGGCGACCGGGCCGATACCCATGTTCTCCGGCGGCACACCGACCACGCAACCCGCGACCATACGGCCCAGCGGTTTGAGTTTATGGGTACGGCGCCATCGACGATAGCGGAACTGTTGCCGGCAGTCTGCACGCCGCCGAATGCCGGGCGCAGTTTGGTCAGTATTTCCATCGGTGACGGCCGGATATGACTGTCAACGGTGAATTCTGCGACCTTCTTCGGCAGCTTGATGCCGCGGGTGTTATAGCCTTCGAGTTTAAATTCCTCGGTCTTCAGTGGGGTGATTTCACCGGCCAGGAAGCCGTTCGCCTGTGCCGCGAGGGCGCGTTCAAAACTGCTAAAGGCAAACCGGTCCACGTCTTCGCGCGACAGTTTGCATTCCTTCGCCAGGGATTCGGCGCAATCGCCCATGGTGACACCGGCGATCGGATCCAGCAAAGCCTCAAACAGGAAATCCTTGAATTCCACCTGGCCGAGTAAAAAACCGCCGCGGTGGGTATAAGCGGAAATCGGGTTACGGCTCATGGATTCAGTACCGACCACCAGTCCCAGTTCCGTTTTCCCGAGCGTGATGGCATCCGCTGCCTGCATGAGAATTTCTATACCCGTACCACAAACCCGCTGTACCAGCATCGCCGGGGTCTCGCGCGGCACACCCGCATAGAGAGCGACGTGCCGTGGCAACACATAGGCGTCGAAACAGGCCTGGGCCATGCAACCGGTCACCACAGTACCGACGTCGGCGGGGTTTACCTTGCTGCGGTTGAAAACTTCCTTTGCCGCCTTGATACCAAGGTCGATGGGCGAGACCAGTCCCAGCACGCCATTGTAATCGGCAAAGGGTGTCCGTACCCCGTCGATTAACCAGATATCATTAAAGACCGATACGAGACCTGATGATTTGGACGCCATGAATTATTCTCCTGTGAAAGTTCTGTTTAAAAAGTGAGAGCAACCCGAAAATCAAACTTAATTATAGAATTCTGAGTCATGCGCACCGTTTGCCGGCGGCGCCATCCGGTTATCTTAAATCATGCCTGCGGACGCAACTTGATATCGATCAAGGCAACATTGCCTGTGCCCCGCTGCAGCGCCGGACGCCCTATTTTACTACCTTTGCGATTATTTATCCCTGGCCAGATCCTGATCGCGGAAACCGAACAGGCGTTTTTTGTCCTCATCCGACATCTGTTGATCGAAATTGACCCATTCCTTGCCGACAGCGGCGCCTTTCGCGACCGCCGGGCGCGCGCCGACCGCCTCGAACCAGCGCTTTACGTTGGGAAAATCGTTCAGGTCCTGCTCCTGCCAGTCATGGCGCAACACCCAGGGCCAGGCTGCCATATCCGCGATCGAATATTCCCCCGCCAGATATTCACGCTCTTGCAGGCAATCATTCATGACCTTGTATAAACGGGCCACCTCCTTGCGGAACCGCTCCATCGCATATTCGATCTTCATCGGCGCATAGCGGAGAAAATGATGGGCCTGGCCGGCCATCGGTCCCAGGCCGCCGATTTGCCAGTACAGCCACTGTAATACTGCGTATTTACCACGGACATCGGCTGGCATGAAACGGCCGGTCTTTTCCGCCAGGTATTGCAGAATCGCCCCGGATTCGAAGATCGCCAGCGGACCGCCCACGACCGCCTGATCGACGATCGCCGGCATCTTGCTGTTGGGACTGATGCGCACGAATTCGGGTGTGAATTGATCGCCCTTGCCGATATTTACCGGTATGACGTGATACGGGAGAGCGCATTCTTCCAGCATGATGGAGATTTTTTTGCCATTGCCGGTCGGCCAGTAATACAGGGCTATCAAATTATGTTCTCCGATGGTATTGACGACAAACCGGATTATAAATGATCCCGCCTGACAACGCGTGAATGGATACCGGGATGCGCCGGTATGATGGGGATTGCTTCGTGGAGTTCGAAAACTTTCCTATTCTTTAACTCCAAACCATTCCTTGCAGAATTTCACCGCGTGCATGGCATTCAAGCCAAAGCCATCCGCGCCGGTGTAGTCACAGATCACCTGGTCCACCTGCCCGCCGCCAATCATGATTTTCATATTATCGCGCAGGCCCGCCGTTTTGATTGCTTCGACCGTCTCTTTCATCGCATCATAGGCCAGGGTCAGGAAGCCGCTCAGTCCCACAACCGCTGGCTGGAAATCCTGGATCTCCTTGATGAAGGTCGCCACCGGCACATCGATACCGATGTCCTTCACCTCGAAGCCGTTCACGTCGAGCATGAAGGTAACGATATTTTTACCGATATCATGCAGATCCCCGGCTACGGTACCGATCAGCACCTTGCCATGGGTCTTTTTCTGGCCGCCGCCACCCTCCTTGAGCAATGGCTTAACCAGTTCCGAAATGCGCTCGAGCATATCGCCGGCCAGTATCAACTCCGGAACGAAATATTCGCCGGCCTCGAATTTTTGCCCAACGCTGTCCATTGCCTTGCGGCAAATATCCAGAATGGTATTCGGGTCCGCGCCCTCTTCGAGCATCACTTTGGTAAGCTCGATAGCCTCCGGTGACTGCATGCCGACAATCATCTCGATCAGTTTTTTTTGGTTGTCACTCATACATATTCTCCCGCAATCGTATTGTTGTAATGTTTGGACGGCTGGCTATTAATAGCAAAATCTGACTATTCCCCGAACAGTTAATAGTTACGGGGAAAACGCTGGATATTGCATCCTCTGACGCTACTCCACACACGCTAAACTACCTTTAACGGCATTCTTGTAACTTGATTTTTATCAAGATTTTATCATGCCAGAGGCAAAAGCAGATGGCGCACCAGGGCATGATGCGGCGACGCTCACACCGATCGCCAGGGGAAACTATTTGCGCTTGCGCATGAGGTGATAACTGAGTTCGCCCGGGTCGGTCAAATCCGGCACTTTCCAGCCATCCAGATCATATTCCGCCATACATTGCTCGGCAAAACCCTTCATCCTGGCAACGTCACCGGCGGCTTCGGAACCGAACAGACAGTAGCGTTTGGTTTCCTCCGTCGAACCGCTGTAATTGACTTCGTAAAGCTCGTGCCGGGCGCCGAATTCGGACCCGATGCTGTCCCATAACAGCTTCATCAGCTTGGTGCGCTCAACCGCGCTATAACCATTGGAACCGCGCATGTATTTATCCAGGAAGGGCCGCAATTCCGGGTTCTTGAAATCACTGGCGTGGGAGTTGATGTAGATCAGACCCGAGGCAACCGTCTGTTCGATGATGTGCTTCACTTTGTTATAGGCCATCGGCGACAACACCTGGTACGAGGCAGCCGGGCTCATGTTCGGCAATACATAGCCATCGATCCAGGGTGTCGGGTTCTGCACCATCGCATCCGACAAGGCCCAGAACAGATTCCGCCA
The DNA here is from genome assembly GCA_015661095.1 of Gammaproteobacteria bacterium. Taxonomy (GTDB): domain Bacteria; phylum Pseudomonadota; class Gammaproteobacteria; order Eutrophobiales; family Eutrophobiaceae; genus JACVQI01. The sequence continues at coordinate 741 of JACVQI010000176.1, read as the reverse complement.
GGCGATCACTTCACCCACGTTAGCCTGCACCCCGCGATACTTGCTGGTGCCACCGGCTTCTGTCGCTTTCAGCAACAGACCGGCGATGAAATCGAGCTTGACCGCCAGCCTGGTGCAGCCATGCAGTAGCGCCCGCGGCAGGAAGCCGGTGCGGGGAAAGAAATTATTCGCCGTATCGACATCCGCGTAGACAAAGACGTTTTCCCAGGGCACCAGCACCTTGTCCATGATGAAGATGGCGTCGTTCTCGTCCAGACGGCTGGAGAGCGGATAGTCGAAGGCGCTGCCCATGGCGGTGGCGGTCATTTCATAGGACGGGCGGCAGACGAATTTGATGCCGGGGGTATTGTTCGGGATCATGAACACCGCGGCGAAATTTTTGTCCTGGACCGGGATCAAGCCATGATGGGCAACGAAGGTATAGTTCGTCAGGACCGACCCAGTCGCCACCACCTTGGCGCCGCTGACAATGATACCGGCGTCGGTCTCCTGCTCGACATGGCAACAGACATCAGCCGATTCGTTCGGTGGGCGATCACGATCCATGGGCGGATGGATGATGGCATGGTTAACGAATGGCACGCGTTCCTGACTGTACTTGTACCAACGCCGGGCATTGTCCTGGTAAGGATTATAGAATTCCGCGTTCGCGCCCAGTGTCGCCAGGAACGCGGCCTTGTAATCCGGGGCCCGGCCGGCCCAGCCATAGGTTATCCTGGCCCAGTTGGCGATGGCATCGCG
>JACVQI010000309.1:997-2915 GCA_015661095.1 Gammaproteobacteria bacterium | reverse complement strand
GAAGAAGAAGATCAAGTTCTTCGGCTGGGCCGGTGATGGCGGTACCTACGATATCGGTTTACAGGCACTCAGCGGTTTTCTCGAACGCGGGCTGGCCACCGACTCGGTTTATGTCTGTTACGACAACGGCGCCTATATGAACACGGGCATCCAGCGCTCCAGCGCCACGCCCATGGGCTCCGCCACCAGCACCTCGCCGGTCGGCAAGGTGGTGCACGGCAAGCCGCAGTTCCGCAAGGACCTCGAACACATTGCCGCCGCCCACCGCGGTGTTTACGTCGGGCGCGTGTCGCCGTCACACCAGATGGACTTTATCAATAAGATCAAGAAGGCGATCCGGCACGATGGTCCGGCACTGATCGTCTGTTACAGCAACTGCACCACCGGCCACCGCACCGAAACCAATCTGACTTCGGAACAATCGCGACTGGCAGTGGAATGTGGCTACTGGCCGCTGTTCGAGATCGAGAACGGCGAAACCCGGCATCGACTGGTTCAAGTCTGAGGGCCGTTTCGCCATGCATTTCGATCGCAATGGCAATTTCATCTCGCATGTACACGAGATGGAATTCCGCGAATCCGAACGGCGACTGCTGGCGGACTGGCGCCAGTTGCAGGCCGAGGACCGGTTGACGCAGAAGAAAGACAAGTTGATGGACGCGCTCATGGACTATCTGAAAGCGCACAATGCCAAACGACTGCAGGAAGTGACCACCAAATCTCATCCGTTCGGACTGGGCGAATTCACTCAGGCTTATCTGGATGATCTGTCCTGGCTGGACGAGGAGGGCAATCCGAAACCGTTCCTGCAACGGGTACTGAACAACATTCGCTTGCAACTCGATCCGGATGCCTACAAGCCGAAGGATCCGGAGTTGCAGGAGAAACTGTATGCGATCTTCAGCGAAGAATACGAAATTCTGACCAAAGATATACAGACCCTCCGCAAACAACAGTTGGCGAAACAGGCGGCTGCCGCCCGTATCAAGGAAACCATCGCCGCCGTTTCCAATACACGCCTGAGCATGGATAAGCTGGAGAAGCAAAAGAACCGCGCCGTCATCGGCGGTCAGCCAGTCCCCGGCCGTATCTTCGCTCGCGCCGGCGACGGCGGTGTGACGGCGGCCAAGCTGTTCGCCAGTCTGCTGAAAGAGATCGGTTTGTTCGGCAAGGCCGCGCCGGATTATGGTCCGGAACGCCGCGGCGCCCCGGTTGGGACGAATTTTGTCATCAGCGGCAGGGAACTCCGGACCCAGGCCAGTTTCGAGCAACTCGTCATGAGCATCGTGGTCAATCCCAATGATGAAGGCTGGCCGATCGCCCACTGGCGCGACGCCGTCATCGCCGGCGGTACTATCATCATGAATACCAGACTGTCGGCGGCGGAGGCGCGCAACACCTATCGCATCCCGGCGACCGTTGCCGTAGTGACCATCGATGCGACTGAATTCCGGAAGTCACGCAAGGTACCGGAGACGGTCACTCTGATGGCGGGTGTGTTAAAGGTATTGGCCACGAACGGCGTTGCCGTCCCCGAGGATTACCTGAGTGAAAAATTGCGCAAGATCCTGACCAAGGAGTTCGCCGACAAGGCCAATGCCGGGAAGATTGTGCAGGCCAACCTGGATGCCTTCTGGGATACCTATCGGCTGGCGCAAATGTCGTCCTCCAGCTCCGCGCAAGCAGTCGCGCGCGACGCTGTTAATATCATGGGCTACGAGAAATCACCGCCGGACCAATTGATGACCGGTTCCGAGGCAGTGGCCGAAGTCTGGCGGCAGATCAATCCCGGCGTGTTTGCCATGTTCCCGATCACACCCAGCACCGAAGTCGGACAGACATTTTCGCAATTTTGGGCGGATGGCGTAGTCGATACGGAATTCATTCATACCGAATCCGAACACAGTTCCTTCATGGT
>JACVQI010000309.1:0-982 GCA_015661095.1 Gammaproteobacteria bacterium | reverse complement strand
GGTATGTTGCTGGGCCGGGAAGGCGGTCCGCTGGCGGCGACGCTGCGATTGCCGGTGGTCGTCAATGTCGGTGCGCGCGAAGTGAACGCACCCCTGAATATCCATGCGGGCCACGTCGATTTTTATCAGTACCGCGACGATGGCTGGATACATTTTCTGTCGCGTAACGCCCAGGAGTCCTATGATTTCGCCGTGATCGCGCAGAAGGCCGCGGAGCGGGCCATGTTGCCGGCGTTTATCATCCAGGACGGTTTCATCGTGACCCACAATAAGGACATGCTGGATACCCTGACTGATGAGCAGGTAATGGGGTTTGTCGGTGAGTACAATCCGGAGTTCAGCATCCTCAAAACCGGCGGCACTTACAATCCGGTGGCCTTGCAGGATTATTATTCCGAACACGCCCGCAGCATGACGGAATCGCAACGGGCGCTGCCGGGCATCCTGGATGAAGTCTTTGCCGAGTTCGCGACGTTGAGCGGCCGGCGCTATCACCGTGTGAACAATTACCGCACCGAAGATGCTGAGGTCGTGATCGTCACCATGGGGTCGACCGAAGGCACGGCCATGGATGCCGTTGATGAATTACGGCTGGAAGGTGTCAAGGTGGGACTGCTGGCGCTGAAAGTATTCCGGCCGTTCCCGGTGGAAGAAATCTGCCAGGCACTGGCCCATGCGAGCACAGTCATCGTCATGGACCGCGCCAACTCCCAGGGCGCGGAACTGACACCGCTGGCACTGGAAGTACAATCGGCTATCCAGCGCCGGGTGTTGTCGCTCGAATATGGCCGCGGTGGCCGCAATACGCCACTGCAACTGGTGAAGGATATTTATCGTCTCGGTTTTATCCTGAACAGCAAGGTCGATGCCAAGACAGCACAGATGCTGTTGCAGCATCCGAACGCGGAATTGTCCGCCCTGGTGGGCGAACTGCGACTGCTGCAAGGCGATCAGTTCGTGGATAAATTCATCGAACATCTAA
>JACVQI010000030.1 GCA_015661095.1 Gammaproteobacteria bacterium | reverse complement strand
ATTATGTTCAAATCCACCGAACTCACGCCTACACTGGTTCACGGCATCCTGGCCGGCATGCCCGAATGGGGTGTGCCCCAAATCATGGGCCAGACAAATGGCCTCCGTCAGGTCTTCATTCAGCGACATGGCCCTGGCGATGGTCCTGCCGATCTGCGCTACTTCAATAGAGTGTGTCAGCCGGGTCCTGAACATATCGCCTTCATGATTCAGGAATACCTGGGTCTTGTATTCCAGTCGACGAAAGGCGGAAGAGTGGACAATACGATCGCGATCGCGTTGAAATTCACTCCGGAATGGTGGCGCCTGCTCCCGATGCAGACGACCGGTTGAATTTTTTTCGTTGGCTGCATAACGAGCCAGGGCCATTAATCAGACCCCGGCATACTTGTCTGAAAACTGTCGATCGTCTCCAGCAGATATTGATTGTTAAAATCACCCGTCACCACCGAAGAACCTATCGCTTTTAACAACACCAGAAACAAGTTCCCTTGCCGGGATTTTTTATCCACAGCCATCAACTCCCGCAGCATGCTGGTGGACAGTGATTGTGGCAGACGCACCGGCAAACCAGCCTGCTCCAGCAACGCGCGGATACGGCCGACGGATTCGGCGGTCAACCAGCCCAGGCGCCGTGAAAATTCGGCAGCCATCAGCATGCCAAGCCCGACGGCCTCGCCATGCAGCCAGCCCTGGTAATCCAGCCCAGTCTCGATGGCGTGACCGAAGGTATGGCCATAATTCAAGATCGCCCGCAGGCCCTGCTCCGTCTCATCTGCCGCCACGACAGCGGCCTTGTTGAGGCAGGAGCGTTCAACGGCATAGATCAGGGCGTCGGCATCGCGCGCCTTCAACTTATGGATGTTAGCTTCCAGCCAGGTAAAGAATTCCGCATCCCGGATTAAACCGTATTTAATCACTTCCGCCAGTCCCGCGCTCAGTTGACGCTCGGGCAGAGTGTCCAAAACCTTGATATCCGCAATTACAGCGGCCGGCTGATGGAAGGCGCCAATCATGTTCTTGCCAAGTCTGTGATTGACGGCAGTCTTCCCGCCGACCGAGGAATCCACTTGCGCCAGCAGGGTGGTCGGTACCTGTATGTATTGAGCGCCGCGCTGATAACAAGCCGCGGCAAAACCGGTAATATCACCTACTACCCCGCCGCCAAGGGCGATTAAACAACAATCCCGGCTGAATCTGTGTTCCAGTAAGGCCGTTATAATATCCTGCATGACCTCCAGCGTTTTGTAGGATTCACCGTCCGGGAGCACACAGGTTTTGACATTCCTGTCAGCCAACGCCGACTGCATACTGGAAAGATATAAAGGCTCAATGGTTTTATTGGTGACAATCAGCACCTGCCGGGTTGATAGTTGTTCAACGAGCAACTCACCGGACCCAAGAATTCCCGCACCGATGAAGATCGGATAACTTCTGACGCCTAAATCCACCTTAATCTTGCGCATTACCTTAATCCACCGGCGAATTATCTTTGCTTTTCTTCCTTAGTTGTTTGATTGGGTCCGACAGAGGGCATCCACGATTTGTTTAACGTTTTTACCATCAGTGGCGATGATCTCATCCGCAATCTCCTTATAGAGAGGTTCTCTGACTGTCAGGATTTCCTTGATTTTCCCCAGACGATCCCGCGTCTGCAACAACGGACGTTTCTTGTCCTTCACCGTTCGCTCGAACAATTGCTCGGCTGAGGCCTGTAAGTATACGACCGTCCCTCTTTGTTTCAGAAAGTTGCGGTTTTCGCTGCTGAGCACCGCGCCACCACCAGTCGCCAGGACTATATCATCAAGGGCAGTTAATTCTTCGATTAATTTACATTCCCTTTTTCTGAATCCGGATTCACCTTCAATTTCGAAGATCAGATCTATCTCGACTCCGGTTTTCTCGACCATCACGTTATCCGCATCAATAAATTTCCGGCCGGTCCTGTCAGCCAGCATTTTGCCAATTGTGGATTTACCGGCACCCATAGGCCCGACAAGAAATATATTATTGGACATTAAACAGTGGGGGTTTTGACATATTCTGGTTACTGGTCATACATCGAACAAACCGACTGTATAAGAAATCCGGGATAAAAAAAAGATGTAGCCATTGGCTACATCTTGTTTAATTGAAAACCTGCTGATTGGAATATCTATAAAATCTATATATTCAAATCTTCACTGAGAATTTTAGGAGTCACAAAGATCAATAACTCCTGTCTGGCCTGCTCTTCGCGGCGTTTCTTGAACAGAAATCCGAGCGCCGGCAGGTCTCCAAAGAACGGGGTTTTGCTCACTGCCGATCTGTCACGTGATTCATATACTCCGCCCAATACGACAGTTTCGCCATCATCGACCAGTACCTTGGTGGTTACATTCCTGGTGTTAATAGTCGGAATACCGCCTACGATGTCCCCTTGCGAATCCTGAGTAACCTTTAAATCCAGCATAACCCGGTTATCGGGAGTAATCTGGGGAGTAACAGTCAGCGACAAGACTGCTTTCTTAAAGGAAGTGGTCGATGCCCCGCTGGACGAAGCCTCCTGGTATGGGATGTCTACACCGGATTCTATTACGGCCTGGGTTTGATCCGCCGTTATAACTTTGGGATTGGCGATATTTTCACCGCGCCCTTCCGCCAGTAATGCTGAGAGTTCCAGCTGCAGCAGATAGGTACCGATTTTCCCAACCACCAACCCGATGGAACTGGTAGCGGCAGCGACGGGTAAATTTACGAGCAAGCCTTCATTACCACCGACATCGAAACCAGTTTGATAGGCGTCGTCGGTTTCAACAATACCACCGGACTGTGTACCACCCACGCCACCGGTGAGATTGGGGCCGCTACTATCGATAAAATCCCCTGGTCGATGAGCATATCCGAAGCGAACACCTAAATCCTTGGTGAAACTTTCATCAGCATTCACGATACGCGACTCTATCATCACCTGTCTGACCGGCACGTCCAGTTTAGTCACCATGCCCCGAATAGCCTCCAGGCTTGCGGCCACATCCTGAATAATGAGTGTATTGGTACGCGCATCGATTGAGACCGTGCCCCGTTCCGACAGCAAGCTCGCTTCACCGCCGGTTTGTATCAAAGTGGCAAGGTCGGATGCCTTGGCATAATTAATCTGGATGAATTCCGTTCGCAGCGGCGCCAGTTCTTCAACCTGTTTTGCCGATTCCAGTTCCAGCCTTTCCCGCGCGGCGATTTCCGCCTGCGGAGCGACCATCATGACATTACCTGACTGTCGTATTCCCAGGCCTTTGGATTTCAGAATGATATCGAGCGCCTGATCCCAGGGCACGTTTCTTAATCTTAAGGTGACATTGCCACCAACCGTGTCAGTCGCCACCAGATTGTTTCCGGTAAAATCTGCAATTAGTGACAATACCGCCCGGACTTCAATATTCTGGAAGTTCAATGACAGTTTCTCGCCGGTAAATCCAAATTTTTCCTTCTGCATCTCGGCCTGTTCTTCCTGAGACAGGGGTCTCACTTCAATCGTAAACACATTATCCGTTTGATAGGCGAGATGGTCATATTGATCAGTAACCGTGGTTATCTGCATGCGGGCGCCACCGGCAGTCGGGGAAGTGTCTATTGTCTTCACCGGCGTGGCAAAATCGACAACTTCCAGCCGCCGATCCAGAGAGGACGGCAAAGTCGTGGATATGAAATCGACCACGATTTGCCCTGCTTCCTGGCCCATATTGATGCCTATCGAGGGATCGGAAAGCGTAATAATAATCCGGCCTTCGCCACCATTACCGCGCTGGAAGTCGATATTATTTATTGCATGATCAGTACTGCTGTCCGCGGGACTGAATCTCGACGCCGCACTTTCCGTAGTCTTCGCCGCCGCTGCCCCGCCACCCAGTGTCAACAGCACTTGATCACCCTCAAGTACCATATCATAGGGGACAGATCTGACCAGATTAATCACTACCCGTGTACGCCCGGCCGCCTCCACTGCAGCGATACTATGGGCCACGCCTACACCAACAGCTTTGGTTTTTTCCGCAACATTCAAAGTCACACCCGGCAAATCAATGGCGATTCGCGCCGGATTATCAATGGTAAAGTTAACCGGCTCATCGGCCAGGGGTTCGGAAAATTTCAAATTAACCTGAACTTTATCACCAGGAAGGGAAGAAAAGCTGATGTCATCGAGACTTACTGCAAATGCCGCCTGGCTGATCATCAACCCCGTCACAAGCCCGGTCACCAACAAATGTATAATTTTCATCCGTTTCAATATTTCCGATGTGGTCAAGTTAATTCTGATAGAAGTCATTGTCTCCACCCCATAGATTACTCTAATTCAATCAGTGCGATGGCAGCTTGCCGCTCTTCCCATCGCCCCTGGTTATTCTGAACTATCTCCCGTAATTCAATCCGATCTTCATAAATGTTGACTATCTTGCCGATATTCCTGCCAATGTAATTACCTACCCTGACTCTGGTGACGTTACCATCGGGATCCTGGACTATTCCCCAGTTATTACCATCGTTGTTCATGGTTCCTACCATCTTCAAGCTATCCAACTCATATTTTTCCAGCTCCTCCCGGTTACGATTCCTTAATTCCCGCTCCATTTCCGCGGTCAGTCCGGCATTCTGATCTACCTTTTTTTCAGTATCTTCACGCTGTTGATAAAAAGCCTGGAAGGGGTCTCTCAGCCCCTCGGATGCGGACTTATAGGTGTAAGCCTCGTAGGGTTTGATTTCCGGCAGCGGCTCGATACGTCCACCGGAGCGGGATAATACTTCGTCTCTCCATGCATCCAGATCACTCATATCCGAGGAAACGCAACCACTGACTAAAATCAGGGCAGCAAGCGAATTGAATATTTTGATATAGCTATTCATATTCTGTATTAACCCTCTTCATCCAATGCCCGGTAGGTTTTTGCAATCGCGGACATTGATAATCTATCACCCGATTTACTGATAGTTATGTTATGAATTGTGACGATACGCGGTAGCGCTGCGATACCACTGACGAATTCCCCAAGTTGGTGATATTCCCCTTTCACCGAGATATTAATAGGCAATTCCGCGTAAAATTCACTGGGTTGTTCACCGCCGGGCTTAAATAAATCGAACTCCAGACCCGCGGACAATCCTTCCTGGGATATATCTACAATCAATGCATCGACTTCGGTTCTGTTAGGCAATTGCCTGAGCATATCGCCGAATGACTGCTCCATTTCCTTCATTTGTTCCTTCAACTTATCCAGATTCGCCACTTTTTTCTGCTTGGTCTCATAGGTATTTTTTAATTCCTGTTCCTTAGATTCAAGCTTGGTAATCTCTTCCAGTTGTTTGCTGATATCGAGCTTATACCCACCGAACAATATCAGTATGAAAACGACAGCGAACGCCGCTATTTGTACGGGCAGCGGCCACAGGCCCGGATTATTCGGATCCAGATTTTTGAGATCGTCGGCTAAGCTCATGCGCCTCCCTCCTCTTCAGAGGCGGTCGGTATGACCTGATTAAACATCAACGTAAAAGTACTGATACGCATATCCGCTGTATCCGTACCTTGAATGACATCCAGTTTTGGATTGGCCAACCATTTCGATGTCTCCAGGGTTCGCATAAACGATGCTACCCTTGCAGAGGATTGGGCTTCACCGGTGATCGTTATATTGTTTCCATTTTGAGCAATGGAATTCACACTCACACCGTCCGGCAAACTCGTGATTAGCTCATCAAAAAGTCTGACTATAAGCGGCCGGTTACCTTGCAATTGTTCTATCGCCAGCATGCGATCCAGTAACCCTTGTTTTTCCTTTTCCAGCTCCTCGATCTCCTTAATCTTCTTGTCCAGTAAAAGGGTTTCATCCGCAATAAATTTGTTACGGTTTTGATGATATTCGGTCAAATTAACGTAATACAAATGCCCTAATCCTATGATACCAGCGGCGATTATTGCGAAGAATGCCATTAGCTGGCCAAATTCCTTTAATTGCTGTTTGCGGAGCTCTTCGCGCCATGGAAGTAAATTGATTTTAGACATTAATCGAAACTCCTTAAGGCAAGCCCGCAGGAAACCATTAACGCCGGTGCATCATTAGTTAAAGCTTGTGCGGAGACCCGTGAAGAGACTGACATATCCGCGAACGGGTTGGCGACTATCGTTGGCACACCAATCTTCGACTGAACCAGTTCGGCTATGCCCGGTATTGATGAACAACCGCCTGCCAGGATCAAGTGATCGATATTGGAAATCTGACTGGCGGAAAAGAAAAACTGTTGCGCGCGGCTAATCTGTTGACTGATGGACTCCTTGAATGGTTCGAGCACCTCAGGAATATAATTTTCCGGCAATCCGCCCTGTTTTTTAGCCAGGCCAGCTTCTTCGTATGAGAGACCATAGCGTCGCTGGATGTCTTCGGTTAACTGTGCGCCGCCGAATTGTTGTTCGCGTGAATAGACAATTGACAGCTTTTCCAAAATACTGAAGGTCGTAACTGAAGAACCGATATCAGCAACGGCGATTATCTCGTCCTCCGGCGTATCAAACACTTTTCTGGCCAGCATGCTGATGGTATTTTCCAGGGCAAACTGCTCAACATCGATTATTCTCGCGGTCAGGCCGCCAATGGTCAGAGCGCCTACCCTGGCATCGACATTTTCACTACGTGAAGCTGCCAGCAACACATCAACCCGATCCGGATTATCCGCGTTGGGTCCGAGTACTTCAAAATCCAACGCAACTTCTTCGAGCGGGAACGGGATGTACTGATCTGCTTCCACCTGGATCTGATTCGCCATATCCGCATCACTCAGATTCGCCGGCATATGGATAATCTTGGTGATAACAGTGCCACCGGCGACTGCGGCGGCGGCGAATTTATTTTTGGTTCCTGACTTACTGACCGCCCGTTTAATGGCCTCCCCAACCGCATCTATATCAGTTATATTTTTATCGACAACTGAATTAGCCGGAAGCGGTTCAACAGCATAGCTTTCGACACGATATTTACCGCCGCTGCGACTAAGTTCGAGCAACTTAATTGCGGTTGCGCTAATATCAACGCCTATTATCGGGGTCGACTTTTTCTTAAAAGGTAGCACTATTTTTTCCTTTTAACGTGATGAGTTATGTCTCATTTGTATAATACTACATTAACTTCTATCCGCAACATCAGTCAACAACAATTTGAATATCATCGCATATTCCATGAATTTGGATAAAACAGCCCAAAATGATCATTTATCTGCCAAAACGGCATATCTTGGATACTTTTAGTTTAAACTACACTATATGTTGAGGTTGGCCTTAAAAATTAGCCTTTTTATTCTGGTTATAGGACTATTATCTTTCACAGGATTATTCCTTTATGTGTGGCCTCAATTACCTGATATTGAGGAGCTCAGGGATGTCAGATTGCAAACACCGTTACGGATCTATTCGCATGAAGGATCTTTTATACGGGAGATTGGAGAAGTCAGACGGGTCCCGCTTGAAATTAGTGAAGTACCTCCGATCCTCATTCAGGCTGTACTTGCCACCGAAGACACACGTTTCTACCAACACCCGGGATTTGACTTGCAAGGCATAGCACGGGCAGCTATTGGTTATATCCAGGCGGGTGAAGTATCGCAACAGGGAGGCGCCAGTACCATCACCATGCAACTGGCGGGTCATTTTTATCTTGACCGAAGTGAAATTACAATTAAACGAAAGATCATGGAGGCTTTTTTATCAATAAAAATTGAGCGTGAATTGAGTAAAGACGAAATACTGGAACTCTATCTTAATACTTATTACCTCGGTCACCGGGCCTATGGCGTCGGCGCTGCCGCACAGGTTTATTATGGAACAACAATCGAAAATCTGACCCTGGCACAATACGCAATGATTGCCGGGCTCTTTCAGCGCCCTGGAAAAGTCAATCCTGTTACCAACCCAGAGGCATCGTTTAACAGGAGAAACCACGTCCTCGATAGAATGTTAACCGAAAGCTATATCAGCCAGGCAGAATTCAATGCAACCACCAAAATACCGGAAACCGCCAGTCTGCATCTACCGGCGGAGGAGCTGGAAGCGCCTTACTTGGCGGAGATGGTGCGCTTAAAACTGATTGAGGACTATGGCGAGGATGCGGTTAACGAAGGCTATAAAGTCTACACAACTATCCGGCGCGTAAACCAGTCAACCGCAAACCGGGCGCTGCGCAAGGCACTGCAGGAATATGACAAGCGGCATGGTTACCGCGGCCCCGAACATCATCTGGAACTTGCGCAAGATATGGATGCTGAGGCCATCGAACAATTTCTATCGACCTTTTCCATCATCGCGGAAATGCGCCCTGCCATCATCACTGCGATCATGGAATCTTCCGTCGTTACTCAGATACAGGGAGTGGGTCGGGTTGAAATGTACTGGGAAGGCATGAATTGGGCGCGCAGATATATAAATGAGAACCGGCGCGGCCCCGAACCCAAAGGCGCTGCGGACATTTTCCAGGTTGGCGATATCGTCAGGGTCAAGCAAGATGAATATGGACAATGGCAGCTGACCCAGATACCCGATGTGGAGGGAGCGCTGGTCTCCGTGGATCCGAATAACGGGTCGCTGCTGGCCCTGGTCGGTGGCTTTGATTTCAATCGCAGTAAATTCAACCGGGTTACACAGGCGATACGCCAGCCCGGTTCCAGCTTCAAACCATTTATCTACTCAGCGGCGCTTGAACACGGGTACACCGCCGCCAGCCTGGTTAATGACGCGCCTATTACCGTCACAGGTCAAAACAGTGGAGAAGTATGGAGACCGCAAAATGACAATCAACGCTCCTATGGGCCGGTGCGCCTGCGGCGTGCCATTACACGATCACTCAATCAGGTATCAGCACGGCTGCTGGAAGATATCGGTATCGACAATGGCTTGCAACATCTCGCCAAATTCGGTTTCGACGTCAACAGAATGCCGCATAATTTCACCATAGCGCTCGGCAGCGAGGGGATCTCACCCTGGGAGTCAGCCACAGCATACAGCGTGCTGGCTAACGGTGGCTACCGTATCGAGCCCTACTTCATAGAACGCATCGAAGACTATAAGGGAAACGTGGTTTACTCAGCTGCTTCCACCATAGTCTGTCACACTTGCGATGAGCAACCGGTACAAGCCGAACCAGTACCTGCGGCAGTACCGACACCCTCAACCGCAGGCGCGGATGCCATAGCGCAACCAATCAAAGAACCGTTGCCGGCAGTGGAACACCCAGAACCAATTCAGAAATATGCCGAACGTACAGTTGATGCGCGCAATGTCTATGTGATCAACTCGTTAACCCGCAGTGTCATTCATGATCCGGGCGGCACCGGTAATAAAGCTCAGGTTCTGAACCGCAAGGATCTGTCGGGTAAAACCGGAACTACTAATGATCAGCGTGATGCCTGGTTTGCCGGTTACAATTCCTCGGTGGTCACTATTGCCTGGGTAGGGTTTGATGATTTTAACCGGCTTGGCTCCATCGAATTCGGTTCCAAAGCCGCGCTACCGATGTGGGTAGACTATATGCGCGTAGCACTTGCCGATATCCCGGATGTCATTATGCCCGAACCACCGGGGCTGATTAACATACTCATCGACCCGATCACCGGCAGACCAACCGCGCCAGGCACACCGGGTGCATTTCTGGAGATATTCAAGGAGGAAAACGCGCCGAAGGAATTACAAGAAGGGGAAACACCCGCCTTAATCCAGGATCTTTTTTAGAAGGCCAGTTCCGGCAATGCCACAAACCAGCAAATCAACTTCAAGAACCCGCAAGGAAATCGCCCTGCTGGCCGCAAAACTGGTCGCGGTCGATGGGGTGAATGATTATCTGGTGGCCAAACGCAAGGCGGCGGTACAACTCGGCATTAAACCCGACAATGGACTGCCGACCAATCTCGAAGTCCAGCAGGCATTGCGAGAGTACCAGTCTCTGTTTCAGAATCGGGATCAAACCGCCCATCTCAATGAGATGCGTCACAAGGCGCTGCAGGCAATGCGCTTGCTGCTGAGCTATCAACCCCGACTGGTTGGGCCGGTATTAACCGGGACGGCGACCAGGCACTCCGAAATCACCCTGCATCTGGTTAGTGATGAACCTGAACACATCGGTTTCCATCTGGACGAACACGCCATACCCTTCACCACAACTACCAAATCCTTAAAGACCGGCAAGGATGAAAAAAAAGACTTTCCAGCATTTGAATTTATCGCCGACCGGACCAGAATTTTACTGATCGTCTTCCCCGAAAGGCAAAAACACCACTCACCATTAAGCACCATTACCGGCAAACCCATGCAGCGGGCGACTATCAGTGAAGTAGAAAAACTACTTAACTGATTAGCTTAATCATAAACGATCCGTTGTATGCCCAGCCGGAAAGAGTTGATTCTTAAAATTGCCCTGGATGTCCCACTACGCCGGTGTTTCGATTACCTGGCGGAGGAAAATTTATTCAAAACGCCACCCCGACCTGGAATCAGAGTTAAGGTGCCGTTCGGTAAATCCAAATTACACACGGGCATAGTACTCGGCGTATCCCAGCGATCGGAAATCCCGGTTGCCAAACTGAAAAGGATTATCGAGGTTATTGACCAGGAACCCGTATTTGACCCCACTCTCCTGCAGTTACTGGAATGGGCCGGCAGCTACTATCAGCATCCAATAGGTGAGGTTCTGTTCGGCGCCCTGCCACCCTCCCTGCGACGCGGCGAACAGATAAAAAGCAAAAGTGAATATACCTGGGAACTCACTGCAACCGGCAGACAGATGGACAGCGGTGATTTGCGGCGGGCGCCCAGCCAGACGCAACTGCTGAACATGCTGCAGTCCAGATCTGCGGAACAGCTACAGTTTGAACTGAAGAACCGGCAATGGCGAGCCCCGCTACAGGCACTGTTGCAAAAAGGAATCGTACAGAAATGCGCCTTAGTTACTGCAATCGGCGAACCCCACTCCACAATAAAAAATATCACCCTGAATAATGATCAAAAACAGGCGGTTGCTGCGGTCTGCGAACACCTCGGTGTAGCAAAACGATATTTGTTATACGGGGTTACCGGCAGCGGCAAGACCGAAGTCTATATAGAAATCATCAAAAAGGTTATAGCCGCCGGACGCCAGGCCCTGGTACTGGTGCCGGAAATCGGACTGACACCGCAGCTAATTCAACGACTGCGTGACAATATCAGTACCCATGTGGCAGTGCTGCATTCAGCCTTGTCCGCCGGTGAGCGTCTGCAGGCCTGGATCGAGGCGGGCAACGGCACGGCAGCCATTATCCTGGGCACACGTTCAGCAGTATGGGTACCGCTGCAAAATCCTGGCGTTATTATCATCGATGAAGAACATGATTTATCGTATAAACAACAGGACAGTTTCAGATATTCAGCCAGGGACGTTGCGGTCATGCGCGCTAAATTAAACGCTATCCCGGTAATATTGGGTTCGGCGACGCCTTCCATGGAATCTATCCAGAACGCCCAGAGCGGAAAGTTTATCTCCTTGACTCTTACCAGCCGTACCGGCACTGCCAGTCACCCCTCAATATCGATCATTGATATGCGCGGTAAAAGCATGTTCGGCGCCTTTTCCGGTGAACTGGTCGAGGCCATCGCCGCGGAATTGCGTGACAAGCAGCAGGTACTGTTGTTTTTAAATCAGCGAGGCTATTCGCCATTAATCCTGTGCCATGCCTGCGGCTGGATGCTCAAATGCCCGCGCTGTGATACGCGCATGATCTATCATAAACATTTCAACACCTACACCTGTCATCGCTGCAACAGCCAATCCCGGCCGGTGCGGGCCTGTCCCGAATGTAGCGCGCAGGAGTTATTACCCATAGGTCACGGTACGGAACGCCTCGCGGAAACGCTGGCGGAACTGTTTCCAACGGCCAGGATCCTGCGCATCGATCGCGACAGCACACGCCGAAAAGGTTCGATGCAGAAAATGCTTGACCAAATCAATGCCGGCGATGCGGATATTTTGATCGGCACGCAGATGCTTGCCAAAGGTCATCATTTCCCCAAACTGACTCTGGTCGGCATTATCGATTCGGATCGAGGATTATTCAGCACCGATTTCAGGGTTGGCGAAAGACTGGCACAACTTTTCATACAGGTGAGCGGTCGCGCCGGGCGGGAAAATCTGCATGGGAAAGTAATCATTCAAACCCATTACCCGCGCCATCCGCTGATACTGTCGATGGTCAATTATGATTATCACGAATTTTCAAAAGTCATATTACGCGAGCGCCAGGAAACCAATTTGCCGCCTTTCAGTTATCTAGCGCTGCTGCGCGCGGAAGATTATCACAGCACGGCG
This sequence comes from Gammaproteobacteria bacterium, assembly GCA_015661095.1. Taxonomy (GTDB): domain Bacteria; phylum Pseudomonadota; class Gammaproteobacteria; order Eutrophobiales; family Eutrophobiaceae; genus JACVQI01. The sequence goes on along the minus strand of JACVQI010000030.1, from coordinate 2,064 downwards.
GTCGAGCGCTTTCTGACTGAGGCAAAAAACAACTTAAGCTCATCAAATACCAATCTGGAGATCTTCGGACCCATGCCGGCTATCGTGGAGAAACAGGCGGGACGATTTCGCTATCAACTGCTAATACAGTCGAGCGATCGCTATCTGATGCAGCGTACCCTGGAGCCATGGTGCAAGTTCCTGGAAAATCTGAAGAGCGCCAAAAACGTCCGGTGGTCACTCGATATTGATCCACAGGAACTGGTGTAAATCTGCGCCATTCCCGGAAATTTTCTTTCGTAATAAATCACGTCCGCGATAGAATGCGTCGTTTTTAACCAATGCTTCGGCTAATTTCTGATGAAACAACACATAATCGGTTTAATCGAAACGGCTCTGCATAAATTATCGGCGGAAATGCCTATCGCATTGCCTGACGGATTTTCGATAAAGCTAGACCGAACCCGGGACAATCAACACGGCGAATATGCCACCAATGTGGCCATGTTGCTGGCGAAGCATGCCGGCATGAAGCCGCGCGACCTGGCAGCGGAAATAACCAGACGCCTGCCGGTATCGGAACAAATAACCAAGGTCGAGGTGGCCGGCCCGGGGTTCCTGAATTTTTTTCTGCGGCACAATGCCTACCTGCGGACTATCGAGACGATACTCCATGCGGCCGAAACCTACGGCCAGCTGCAACCGGCGACCCGTAGTAAAATCCTGCTCGAATACGTTTCTGCCAACCCGACCGGCCCCCTGCATATCGGCCATGGCCGGGGCGCCGCTTATGGCGACGCGCTTGCCAACCTGCTGCAAACGGCCGGACATGATGTATTCCGGGAATATTACGTCAACGACGCCGGAAGACAGATGGACATCCTCGCCATCAGCGTCTGGTTGAGATATCTACAACTGTGCGGACATGATCACGTCTATCCGGAAAACGCCTATCAGGCGGACTATGTCCGGGAAATCGCCGGCAGGTTATTCCAGGAAGACGGGCGCTCTTATGATATGGCGCAAAAAGATGATTTGACCGGTGCCTGGAAGGAATCGGATCCTGAAACCAGAATCGATCGGGTAATAGAGATCGCGAAGATCAGCCTGGGACGGGACAACTACACCAAACTGTTTAACGCCGGTTTAACCGCTATCCTCGAGGACATCAAGGCGGAATTAAGGGAGTTCGGCGTGACCTATGATAACTGGTTTTCCGAACAGTCACTAATCAGTCAGGGGTTGGTCGATGCCTGTATCGGGAAATTGCAGAGCAATGGCAACATCTACGAAGCGGAAGGCGCCAAGTGGTTTTGTTCGAGTAAATACGGCGATGAAAAGGACCGGGTGGTGGAAAGGGAAAATGGTTTGAAAACCTATTTTGCCTCGGACATCGCCTACCACCAAAACAAGTTCGAACGTGGTTTTGATAAATTCATCGACATCTGGGGCGCGGATCACCACGGTTACATGAACCGCGTGAAAGGCGCGATTACTGCCCTGGGACATAATGCTCAGGCCCTGGAAATCCTACTGGTTCAGTTCGCGACCTTGTACCGAAGCGGCAACAAGGTCCAGATGTCAACCCGCTCCGGCCAGTATGTCACGCTCAGGGAATTACGGCAGGAAGTAGGCACTGACGCCGCCCGTTATTTTTATTTAACACGAAAATCGGAACAACACCTGGATTTTGATCTGGACCTGGCTAAATCCAAATCCAACGACAAGGAACAACACCTGGATTTTGATCTGGACCTGGCTAAATCCAAATCCAACGACAATCCCGTTTATTACATCCAGTACGCCCACGCCCGGATCTGCAGTGTTCAGCAGCAGATGGCCGAGCGGGGCTATCACTATGATCAGGCCTCAGCCCTGCGGCATCTGGACTGCCTGACTGAAGCCCATGAGCTCGCCCTGATGAAAACCCTGGCGATATATCCGGAAGTCATAGAAAGCGCAGCGGAAAAATACGAACCGCACCAGATTGGTTTTTACCTGTATGATCTTGCCAATGCTTTCCATTCATACTACAACAGCCATCAATTTCTGGTTGACGATGAAACATTAAGACAGGCAAGAATC
>JACVQI010000175.1 GCA_015661095.1 Gammaproteobacteria bacterium | reverse complement strand
CAGTTTGGCAAGCCGGTTTTTCGCCTGATCCGTTAGTCCGGCCGGATCGAAGCGGTATTGGTAATGCAGCCGCAGGGCCTGCTCGATCCGGACATTGGCGAACCTGTAGTCACAGCGGCTGAGCCAGGCATGCAGGGTTTCGCCGCTCCGGCGTTTATGCCCCAGTCCTTCGATATGGTTCACCAGGCGGTAAAATTCCGAATCCATGCCCGGTTCGACCAGTAATTTACCGGCGCCTGGTTTTCGCCGCACGGTCTGGATGCGTTCCTTGATATACAGGCGCCAGGCCAGAATTAAGGTCAAGGGAATCAGCAGCCAGAGCAGTTCGAATTCGCTTTTTTCTTCATCATCGAGTTCATCTTTGGTTTGCCAGCGCGAAAATTTGTATCGGAGCCAGGCTGCTAAATCAAACAGTGATTGCAGGCTGGAGGCATTGTCATCTTCAAAGGGCGCCCAGGTTGCTGGTGTGGTATCCAGTACCTGCCACTGTTTGTTCACATAGGCCAGAACCCAGGCATGCGCATCCCGGGAACGACCGATATATTGGCCTTCCAGGGTACTGTATTCATCGATGTAATATCCGACAGCATAGCGCGCAGGTATGCCGAGGCTACGTAACAATAATACTGTCGAGGTGGCGAAGAATTCACAATGACCTTGCCGGGATACAAACAGAAAATCCGACAGATAGTCTCTGCCGGGATAGCGTTGTCTTACGGACAGCGAATAGAGAAAGTTGTTCTGAAAATGATTTTTCACCTTCCGCAGAATTTCGGCCTCGGATCTGTTATACAGTGATAACTCCCTGGCCAGTCGTTCGAGAACAGGTTTATAAGTATCGTTAACGTGCAGATCAGCAGTGACAGGCTGCCAGTCCGGCAAACGTTCGTCGTTATATTCGCCGGTATAACGGATCCAGCCTTCACGTATCTCCATATTGATAGTGCCGAAATGATTCTGGTTAATTTCAATAATTCCTGTTCCCTTGATTTTACTCGCACCATGCGGCAGCGGAATGACACCGGTATCCTTTACCATGTAGGTGGCAATGCTGGCTGCACGACTCCGCGGCAGGTCATTCAAGGTCCAGCTGGCACCGCCTGAGTCCGGATCAATGGTAGTGTTGTCCGGGTTGGATGTACTCCAGACACCGTAGTTATAACTATTGTAAGTAGCTTCGTGTAAATACAGTGGACGAGTTAACGGCTCCGGCGTTTTTACGCGCAGCAGGATCCGGTCCGAAAACTTGAGCCGGCCGATGGAGCCGATGGCGGTGGTGGCACGATTCGGGTCCCGGTAACGCCACATGAATTGATCGAACATAGACATGAGCGAGAGTTCGATTGCCCTTTGGGCACTTCGGATCCCAATCTGGCCGGCGTAACCGGCGGCAACCGCGATGGTGACGCAAATCACCCAGATGGTGGCATGGTAGCGTACCGGCCGACCACGCCAGAGAATATAGCCGAGTAACAGACACACCAGTATATAAAACCAGATGGTGCGCTGATTACCGGCGCTGGCGGAGATCAGGCAGAGCATGAAATAGGGTAGAGTGATGTCGATATTTTTATTGATAGTACGTGTGCTCTCCGGATCCAGTTTTCTCAGGCTGACCAGCAAGACGCTGAGTTTCATGGTTCCCTGTTCGCTGTAGAGTTGCGTTATCAGCACCAGAAAGAAGACGAATGGTAGTACCGACAGGATGGTGTAGATGCCCTGGGAACGGACGGTGAAGAAGATATACACGACCGCGATAAAAAAGGCGACCCCGGACAGGTCAGCTATATTATTGAATTCCTTTTCCAGCGTTGACCAGCGCCAATGCACCAGGCGCGCGCTTTCGACGATAATCGCCATCACGGCGGCGTAAGCCAGAAATTGATTCTGCCAGCCCCACAGCAGCAGACCGGCCCCCAGGATGAATGGGGGCGCCGGTAGTAATATCGAATTTGGTTCTTTCATAACCGGCTCAAGCGGTTCAATCGCGCCTGAATGTCGTGGATAGGCAATACCTGGAAATGATCCGCATAAGCGCCAAGGGCGGCGGTATTCAGAGCCGGCGGATCCGTCTGGTCGGTTAACAGCAGCACCAGGACCGGAATGTCCCGGCTGGTTAGTTTTTGTATCAAGTCCTGCCGCTTCTGATCCCAATCCAGCAGGATGCAAATAATGCCGCTGGTTTCCCTCGCGTGTTGCAACACCAGTTCGACCAGATCGCTGAATGCAGGTTTATGGCAGGGTTCCACGCAGGCGAGGATTTCGAGCATGTTTTCCATCTGGCTCAGGCCACGACCTGACGTAAAGCGGTAAGATTCCGTACCAACAAACATCAGATCCAGCAAGGCATCCTGCGGTTTCCTGGTTACGACGAATGATGCCGCCAGGGCTACAGCTTCCTCGAATACTTCGTTGGTCTGGTCTTCGATAAACGTATCCAGCAAGAGTCCCTGCCGGACAAAGAACTCATCCTGAAATTCTTTAACCACGGGCTGTCCGGTTTTCGCGAAGCTGCGCCAGTGTATGGCGCGCAGGGGATCACCCGGCTTGTAGTCGCGTAATGACATGAACTCCTGCGCATCACCGACGGTGCTTGCCTGATTCATCCCGCCGTGCTGATATTTGCGTTTGCCACGTAATTGCACGGGTGGCAGAGTGTAGGTCTTCGGCAGGATCAGCAAGTCGTCGGTGCTGTTGCAGGATTTCATGGCGCGCATCAGGCCGAGCGGGTCTGCTCTGGCGATCCTGGTACGGGTGAAATGGATGTGGCCGCGCCGGTGGGGAAACAGTTCCAGCAGTACCTCATTCGTTTCCAGGCCCGGCAGATCGCCTATATCAGCCGGTTCGATGGATGCGCCGCGTTTTTTCTGAAGCAAATTAATCATGCGCGGGTAACCGACAATCCGGTCGAACCAGTTGCGGCTGTGATCCACCGGGTCGTTGGCCGAGACGAATTCCTGGAATCCGGGCAGTTTGGTTTCCAGCTCGTCATAGATGAGCAGTTCAGATTGCCGGCGTTGTTCAAGATTTTCAATTATCACCTTGTATTTAACCGGTTGCCGGACCGTGGCATATTCAGGCAGAACGCGCTTGACGCGAAATTTGCCCCTGAAGGTGAACATGTTCAATAAGGCCAGGAGTAACAGTGCGCTCAGGAAGGCAAATATCTGGAAGGAGAGTGACTGGCGGGTATCAACGCTGAAAATACCGGATCCAATCGTGGCACCAAATAGCAGGGCGCCCATGGGGGTAAACCGATTGCGGGCCCAGTTGCTGATACTGTAGATCTGGCGGAAATTTCGGTAAAGCAGGCGCCGGAACATAGACGGCTTAAGCCGGGACCGCAACCGTTTTCAGAATTTCCTCCACGATGTCGCGGGCGGTGGCGCCGGAAAATCGCGTTTGCGAATCCAGCATCAGGCGATGGGCAATTACGGGCACGGCGATTTCCTGGATGTGGTCAGGCGTGACGAATTCCAGACCGTCGAATAGAGCCAGCGCCTGCGCGGTCTTCATCAGGGCCAGTGACGCGCGTGGACTGGCGCCGTTAACGATGCCGGATGCTGTGCGGGTACTGCGTATGATCGTGACTATATATTGTTTCATTTCCTCACTGATACGCACCCTGGACACTTTTTGTTTCAGAGCGACTATGTCCTCGCAGTCCACGACGGGACTGATGGTTTCCAGCGGATGCCGCTCGTTTTGGTCGGAGAGAATTTCGATTTCCTGTTCGCCATCGACATAACCCAGTTGAAACAGCATGGCGAAGCGATCCAGTTGCGCCTCTGGTAACGGATAGGTACCGTGAAATTCGATGGGATTTTGTGTGGCAATCACGAAAAACAGCCGGTCCAGCGGCCGGACCATGCCGTCAATGCTGACCTGTGCTTCCGCCATGGCCTCCAGCAGGGCCGATTGAGTGCGGGGTGAGGCCCGATTGATTTCATCGGCCAGCAGGATGTTGGTAAAGACCGGCCCCGGATGAAAATGGAAATTCTGATCGCGTTGATTGAATACCGATACGCCGAGGATGTCAGTCGGCAACAGGTCCGGGGTGAACTGGACCCTGTGATAGTCGGCATTGATGGACTTGGCCAGGGCCTTCGCCAGCGTAGTCTTACCGGTGCCGGGGACGTCTTCCAGCAGCACATGACCGCCACTCACAAACGCCGCCAGCAACATTCTGATAGCCTGCGCCTGACCTTTGATGACTTTGGCGATGTTGCCGGCAATGGCCTGTATCGTTTCCTGACCCGACATTCTGCATGTTTCAGCGGTTATAAAGGATGACAATATACTTTACCGTGGTGTGGGGTGACAAATGTATCTCCGCGTTAGCCGTTGCGGCTGCCCTGATAGCAAAGGCCTAACAATGGCCCAGGGGCCAGTTCAGGCAAGCCGATTTTTGAATTCCGACAACTTGCGGCGCTCGCGTTTGGTTGGTTTGCCCTGTCTCTGGGGGTACAGGGCTTGATTTGCCTGCAACTGTTCGGCCAGCAAGCGTCGTTGCTCGATCGACGCCGGATACTCCCGATAGAGTAGTGCCGCAGCCTGAGCATTGCCGCGGTTTTTTGCCAGCGCCAGTACGGTTATCCGTTGCAGGTAGGGACCGGATTTGATGCGTATTTCATCCCCGGGACGGATAACATGGGCAGGTTTGATGGGATTGTCG
>JACVQI010000174.1 GCA_015661095.1 Gammaproteobacteria bacterium | reverse complement strand
CCGCTGAGGGTACGCACGTATTCCGCGACATTGAACACTCCTTCCGTGCCGAGAATGTCCTGCCAGGCGATCATAACGCCTTGCCGACCATCCATGATGCTGGTTTTGATCGACTGCGGGTCACCGCCGTAGAGCCAGTCCTGGTCCGTCAGATTCGGTAAACCATTAGCGCCGCCGGCATCGGAGCCATGACAGGTGGTGCAGTAAGTCGCGAACAACCGCGCGCCGATGGTGAGGGCAGCGGGATTTCGTGCCAGATCATTCAGATCCTGGTTCAGGAATTGCGCATAGATCGGCCCGTATTGTAGTTCGGCCTGCTCGACTTCCGCTACATACTGATTCTGCTGACTCCAGTTCCGGTAGCCGCTGAAACTGCCGAGGCCAGGATACAGGAACAAGTAGATCCCGCCCCAGATCAGGGTGAGCAGATACAGGTTCAGCCACCAGCGCGGCAGCGGATTATTCAGTTCATGCAGGTCTTCGTCCCAGACATGGCCGACGGACTCGGCCTGTTCGCCGGGTTTCTTCCTGCGGCCTGATAACTTCATGGCGAACACGAACAACGCGATAATGCTGATGACGGTCACCAGACCGATGCCCCAGCTCCAGATGCTACTGGTGAAATCAGCCATGCATGTTTCCCTCGCGCTGATCGACGCCATCGTCATCATCGAACGGGATCCGTGCCGCGGCTTCGAAGTCCGCTTTATTATTGGCGTGCCAGGCCCAGACCACAATTCCCAGGAACAGCAGCAGCACGATGACGGTCCAGACAGATAAGATGATACTCATGAGCGTCAGCGCCTGGTCTTGACCGCGGTACCCAGCGATTGTAAATAGGCAATCATCGCATCCATTTCGGTTTTGCCGGACAGTTGTTCCGGTGCGGCCGCGATTTCCTCGTCCGTATAGGGCGATCCCAGTTTTCTCAGTACCGTCATCCGGATCTGGATGTCTCCGGCATCGACCGCCGTGGTTTCCAGCCAGGGATAGCCCGGCATGATCGATTCCGGCACCACGTCGCGGGGATTGATCATATGCACACGATGCCAGTCATTGCTGTAGCGTCCTCCGACCCGGTGCAGATCCGGTCCGGTCCGTTTCGAACCCCATTGAAACGGGCGGTCATAGACGAATTCACCGGCCAGGGAATAATGGCCGTAACGCTCGGTCTCGGCCCGGAATGGCCGTATCATCTGTGAATGACAGACATGACAGCCTTCGCGGATATAGATGTCCCTGCCCATAAGTTGCAGCGCGCTATAGGGGCGCAAACCCTCTACCGCAGTGGTGGTGGAGTTCATGAAGAACAGCGGGACAATCTGAACCAGACCGCCGACGCTGATCAGCAGGATGATCAATACGATCATCAGGCCGATATTGATTTCGAGTTTTTCGTGTGACATGGCCATGGCTTAATGCGCGCCCGCTGGCTCAGGCACCGGTGACTCGACCGGCTTGCCGCCGCTGACGGTGCGGATAAGGTTATAGGTCATGATCAGGACACCCAGCAGGAACAGGGCGCCGCCCAGAAACCGGATGATATAAAAGGGATGCATGGCCTTGACGGTCTCGATGAAGCTGTAGGTCAGGGTGCCATCATCGTTGACCGCCCGCCACATCAGGCCCTGCATGATGCCGGCCACCCACATGGAGACGATATACAGGACGATGCCGATGGTCGAAGTCCAGAAATGGACCTCAATGAGTTTGACGGAATACATCTCGCGGCCGTAGAGCCTGGGAAACAGGTAATACATGCAACCGAGCGATATCATCGCGACCCAGCCCAGGGCGCCGGAGTGGACATGGCCTATGGTCCAGTCGGTGTAATGGGACAGTGCATTGACGGTCCTGATGGACATCATAGGACCTTCGAAGGTGGACATGCCATAGAAGGACAGGGACACAATCAGGAAGCGCAACACCGGATCGGTGCGCAGTTTGTGCCAGGCGCCGGACAGGGTCATGATGCCATTGATCATGCCGCCCCAGGAGGGCGCCAGCAGGATCACCGACATCACCATGCCCAGCGACTGGGCCCAGTCGGGCAGGGCGCTGTAGTGCAGGTGATGCGGGCCGGCCCACATATAGACGAAGATCAGCGACCAGAAATGCACTACGGATAGCCGATAGGAATACACCGGCCGGTTGGCCTGCTTCGGCACGAAGTAATACATCATGCCGAGGAAACCGGCGGTGAGGAAAAAACCGACGGCATTGTGACCGTACCACCACTGCACCATGGCATCCTGGACGCCGGCATAAATCGAATAGGATTTCAGCAGGCTCACCGGCACGGCCAGGCTGTTGAAGATATGCAGCACGGCGACGGTAATGATAAAAGAGCCATAGAACCAGTTGGCGACGTAGATATGCTTGATCCGGCGCTTGAGTATGGTACCGAAAAAGACATAGGCGTAAGCAATCCAGACCACTGCGATGAGGATATCGATGGGCCATTCCAGTTCCGCATATTCCTTGGAGGTGGTGATACCAAGCGGGAGGGTGACCGCAGCCGCGAGAATGACCAGTTGCCAGCCCCAGAAGGTGAAGGCCGCCAATCTGTCACTGCACAGGCGCACATGACAGGTTCGTTGTACTACATAATAAGAGGTCGCGAACAGGGCGCAACCGCCGAAGGCGAAGATCACGGCATTGGTATGCAGGGGCCGCAGCCGGCCATAGGTCAACCAGGGAATATCGAAATTCAGCGACGGCCATGCCAGTTGTGCGGCGATCAACAGACCGACAGCCATACCGACGATGCCCCAGACGATCGTCATGATGGAGAATTGTCTTATGATCTTGTAATTGTAAGTTGAGGCTGCTGACATTGAATCAGTCGAATCTAACTATGGATAACTTTTTTACGTTATCATCACATTGTAATATTTATCAATTCTTGATTTTCATCAAGGGCTGGCGGGCGCCGCTCCCGGGTGCGGATTGTACAGGTAAAACGGATTTTGGTCTGGAAATTTTACCATCTTCGCCACCGTATTACCGATATGGTTGTGGAGTCTGGTCCGCGATCCTGATGCTTATGAGCGATAGCCAATGAAACCGGAAAATTCCGCGCCGCGGGCTTGTTATCACTGTGGCGAACCCGTTCCGCCGGAGCTGTCTCTGTCGGTGCTGATCGGTGGCCGATCGGAACCGATGTGTTGTGCCGGCTGTCAGGCCGTGGCGGATACGATAGTGGCGTACGGGCTGGAGAATTTTTATCGCTACCGCACCGGTGTCTCCCGCAAGCCAGAAGATTTGCTGCCGGCCGATCTCCTCCGCTATGAGATTTATGACGATCAGCAATTCCAGTCTGGCTTTACCGAAGCCGCGACTGCGGGCCGGCGCTCGGTGCACCTGCTGCTGGAAGATATTGTCTGTCCGGCCTGTGCCTGGTTGATTGAGTCGCGCCTGACCCGACTGCCGGGGATTGTCGAAGTGCAGGTGAATTACACCAGCAACCGCGCAGCGATCACCTGGCAGGAAGATCGACTCACACTGGGTGGTATCCTCAAAAACATTCACGACCTGGGTTACCGAGCCTATCCTTACGATCCCGTCCGCGGCCAGTTTTCGCTGGAGAATGAACGGAAGCAGCATTTGCGGCGCCTGGGACTGGCGGGCTTGCTGGGCATGCAGGTCATGATGTTCGCGATCGCCATTTATGTGGGTGACTGGAGCGGTATGGAGGCCGAGTACAAAAACTATTTCAACTGGATTTGCCTATTGCTGACCACGCCCGTCATGGTTTATTCGGCCCGGCCGTTTTTTACCAGGACCTGGCGCGATCTCCGGATCTTTCGGCCGGGCATGGATGTGCCGGTGGCATTGGGTCTGACGATTGCCTATGGCAGCAGCCTCTGGGCCACTATCGCTGGCACCGGGCCGGTCTATTATGATTCCGTGGTCATGTTTGTATTTTTATTATTAACGGCGCGCTATTTCGAGTTCATGGCGCGCAAGCGGGCCACGCAGCATTATGACACCGCCAGCCGCATCATCCCGGCGGTCGCGACGCGTCTGGAAATTCATGATGGCCACACCCGGCAGGTGGTGGTGCCTGTGGCCAGGTTGCAACCGGGAGATCGCCTGCTGGTGAAACCCGGCGAAACCATCAGCGCCGACGGAATGATCATTAACGGCACTTCGACGGTTGATGAATCGATAATCTCCGGTGAGAGTTTACCGGTGCAAAAAAACGCCGGCGATCAGCTCATCGGCGGCAGTACCAATATCGATTCGCCCATCGAAATGGAGATTACCCGGATTGGGGAGGACACGGTGCTGGCGAATATTCTGCAACTGGCCCGTGTCGGTCAACAGGACAAGGCCGCCATCACCCGGATGACGAACCGGGTCGCGACCTGGTTCGTGATTGCCGTGCTGTTGCTGGCGGCTGCCGTGGCTGCCTGGTGGTGGACGATCGATCCGGCCATGGCTATCCCGGTGACCATTTCATTGCTGGTAATCACCTGTCCCTGCGCGCTGTCGCTGGCAACACCCGTGGCAGTCACTGCCGCGACCAGCCGCTTGATGAGCCGGGGGCTGGTGATCATTAACAACAATGCCCTGGAGATTCTGAACCGGTCTGAACCGGGCGACACATTTCATTTTTGATAAAACCGGTACCCTGACGGAGGGCCGGTTGCGGGTGCATGCTGTTCATGTCGAGGCGGATCAGGATCGAGACTATTGTCTGGCGGTTGCCGCAGCGCTGGAACATCATTCCGAACACCCGATGGCCAGGGCTATCCTGGATTACAGCGGCCAGGTGCCGCCATTAACGGCGGGGCAGGTAGTCAATCATCCGGGTAGCGGCATCGCCGGCGTCATCGCCGGCCGCCGGTATTATCTGGGAACGGAGGAATTTATTCGTGAGCATACCGGTCTGGAGATCGATCAACGTTTGCCGGGGACGTCCCCAACCCTGACCCGTATAGTCCTCGCCGATACGGCTGGTATTCAGTGTATATTCCTGCTCGAAGACGAAATTCGCAAGGGCGCGGCGAAATTGGTTGCTGAGTTGCAGGGTGACAACCGGCAGACTGTTTTACTGAGCGGCGATGCCGCCGATGTGGTCCGCACTGTCGCCGGGACTCTTGGTATAAAAGATTATCATGGCCGCATGACGCCGGCGCAGAAACTCGATCGGGTGACTGCCTTGACGGCGCAGGGCGGCATTATCGCGGTGATTGGCGACGGCATCAACGATGCCCCGGTCCTGGCCCGGGCCCACGTCTCCATCGCCATGGGCGCTGGCGTCGATATTGCCAAGCTCCATGCCGATATGATTTTATTGAATAACAATCTGGACGTGTTGACCGAAGCGGTTACGCTGGCCGGCAGAACGGCCCGGATCATCCGGCAGAATATCGGCTGGGCGATAGCATACAATTTGCTGGCCATCCCCATCGCCGTTAGCGGACTGGTGGCGCCCTGGCTGGCCGCCATCGGCATGTCGCTCAGTTCCCTGATCGTGGTCGGCAACTCCATGCGACTCAGTTGAAATGATATTCGAAACCCTCACTCACATGCGGTGTCGAGTCGTAGGGTGGGCACGTTGTTGGTGCCCACGCGAAAAATTGGCAGATATCGTAGCCCGGATAGAGCGTAGCGATATCCGGGGAATCATTTCCCAGGTTTCTTCATTCCATCCGGGCTACGCTTGCTAGTTGTGCTCGGCAACTCAAAACGGTTAAATTAAACCAATGGACATTATCTACCTGCTTATCCCGATCTCACTGGTGCTGGTGGTTATCATCGTCGCCGTGCTGTTCTGGGCGGTCCGTTCTGGCCAGTACGACGATATGGAAGGCCCGCGCCATCATATCCTGATGGACGATGATGAGGTAGAGAAATAGTGGGAGGATGCGGTGAGGAACGAACCGCATCGGTAGGGATTAGTTAAAAATTGTAGGGTGGGCACGTTGTTTGTGCCCACGCGGAAAAGTGACAGTAGCCTGGATGCAGCACAGCGACAAAATCGCCAGGACGACTCCAAGGATGGAGTCGGTAGAGCGACGCACGACTAAAGGGATTTAGGAGGTAGAACGAATCAGGAGACAGAGTCGAGGAAGCCAAAGCCGAGCGATTTTGGACAGCCAGGGGCTGGCCCGGAGGACTGAGTACAGGGATTGACTCAGCGAATC
>JACVQI010000173.1 GCA_015661095.1 Gammaproteobacteria bacterium | reverse complement strand
GCGTGACACATGCGGACATCTATCCGCGTGAAATCGCGCATCGCCGCAAGGACCGCAAGAGCTATCGGGGATAAAAGTATTGAAGCAGTTACTCGCTGATCTGCTGAATTCAGTAAAGCTCTGAATGATTCAGAGCTTCCTTATGCAGACGAATTCCCGGAAGATGAACTGGTTTGTTTTTTGAATAACTTCCCCGGATGCCAGGGCGTGCCGAGCAGCGGCAGGAGATAGCGGTCGATCCCGAACCATCCGGCGACCCGCCATGCAAGGATGAGGAACAGTTGCAGTAGCGCCATAATCGGATTCACGCTCACGGTCCCTGCAAAAAGATAACTCATATTCATTAACGACCCGAAAAATGCCGCGAAGCCGGTAAATGCACCCAGAATAAGCCCGACACCCACCAGCAATTCACCATAGGCGACTATATATGAAACGAAAGCGGAATTTGGCAAAACTATTGTTTCGAGTATAAAGGCATACCACTCGGATACATCGGGATAATCGCCTTCGGTTTTGTTGAGCGCCCCTTTGATAAAAGCTGTTACGATGATCCCCGCTCTATCACCGGTCCACAGAGGATCAAGGACTTTCTTCCAGCCAACTTCAATCCAGAACCATCCGACGTACAATCGAAATACCAGCCACACCCACGCAAACCGTGTATCAGCAAAAAACAGTCGGGAGATAGCAGGTTCGGGGATTAGTGTGACAAATTCTTTCTTATTCATTATGGTTACCTTAGTACATCAACTATATTGTGACACATAGTATGAACTGGTCAATGGCTGTTTTATGGATTTAAAATTAACAGACTGCTTAAAGTAATTTTCGGTGGTTCGTTCTGAAATGACATAATCGCACTCTATGTCCATTCAGTAGCGAAAGGAAAAAGTCAGGGAATAAGACGAATCGATCCCAAATCTGATCTACTTCAGCAAAATTCAAAATGGCGTACTAACTGAATAGCCTTATCAACACAGAAACCCGCCATCAACTGGGATCGCGGTGCCGGTAACGAAGGACGCTTCATCGGAACAAAGCCACAACACCAACGCAGAGACTTCCTCCGGGTTGCCAATGCGGCCGATTGGGTGCAACGAGATCGCCCGCTGCTCCAGTGCCTTGTCTTTCAACAATGTCTGCTCCGACATGGGGGTACGGATCATCGCCGGGCAGACCGCGTTGACGCGGATGCCCTTGTCCGCATATTCCAACGCGCCGGTTTTGGTAAGGCCATTGACGCCATGCTTGCTGGCGACGTAGGCCGCGCCGACCACCTTGCTGCTTTTATAGCCAGCCACGGCCGAATTATTAACAATGGCGCCGCCGCCGCGCTGGAGCATCGCCTGGATCTCGTACTTCATGCTGAGAAAGACGCCGGTCAGATTAGTGCCGATGACGCGGTCCCAGACCGAGGGATCACAGTCAGCGATATGCACCATGGCGCCGCCTTCGATCCCCGCATTGTTAAAGGCATAATCCAGACCGCCGTAAGTCTCGATACAGGCGTTAACCATGGCTTCGGCATCAGCGGGTTTGGACACGTCCGCCTGCACGAAATGGGCCTCGCCACTTGCCTGCCTGATCATGGCCACCGTCTGCTCACCAGGTTCCCGACGGCGGCCGCTGATGACGACTTGTGCGCCTTCCCGCGCGAAGGCCAGGGCAGCGTCCTGGCCCAGCCCGGAGGTCCCGCCGGTGATCAGTACCACTTTCGCTTCGAAGCGTTTGTTCATTTCTTTTTTATCCCTCTCCCCTGCCCTCTCGACTCCGGTTGCAGGTTGGGGCGACATCAGGAACCCCGACATGGATATTCATTTTATGTTGGGTTTCGTTTCACGCAACCCAACCTACTTATCTCGGTATTCAAATTTGTAATGCTGCTCTTTCCTCCTTCGACAGGCTGGCCTTGAATTCCTTGAATTTCGCCTTGCCCTGTTTCGTGACCGTGGCCCGATTGTCCTCTACCTTGAGATATCCCATCAGTTCCAATTCCTCGCGCAGGGCTTCCATTAATACCGGATTCAGGGCCGGGTAGATGTCTTCAATTTCCTGTTTTGAGAACCCCTTGATAATCTTGTTAACCTTGATCCCCGGATTGTCCAGCACCTTGCCCAGGATCATCATTTCCCGGCGGAAGTACGGTGTGTCATAACCATTCTCGCTCAGATCGAAGGCTTCGATCTTCATCAGCATCGCAGTCCGGATATCAGGACACATCACGCTCGGCGATTTGGAGACGTCGCGCTGGTCGTGTGCCGGCCACTTGAAGGCATTCTTCGGCACCAGTTTGGCGATGGGATCGTCCGGATCCGTTTCCGCATCGAGGACATTCCTGAAACCGAGGCCGTCGAATTTTTTCAGGCCTGGCGCATCGACGCTCAGCGGGGCGTACCAGAACGGGTAATAATAGGCCGGCCGACCGATATGTCGCGGCCCGGCGGCATGCACGGCCATCATCTGCGGAATAATATAGGGCGACATGCTCGGACAGATGCGGCCGATAAATTTTTCGCCGTCATAGATGAATTCGTCACCGACCTGGTGCTGAAAGTGGCAAGGGTATTTTTGCGTATCCCCCAAAAAAGCTACAACAGTGGCCTTGACCTTGAACGACATAGTGACATCCCCCGCAATGGTTAATTTTCAAATGGAGCGTTATTCCCTTTTCCTCTAGCTTAATTCCGGTAAAACCCGTATATAATTATCAATGATTTTTCTGCTTATCATTTGATATACAACAAATCCGCCAGACATTTATCCGGGAGGACCTCATGGACCTGAAGCTGAAAGGTAAAACGGCGCTGGTGACCGGCGCCGGCAGCCAGATTGGTTATGGCAAGGGGACATCGATCTGGACGGCGCTGGCAAAACCGCAGCGGAAGCGGAAAGCAAAGGCATCCGGGCCCTGGCCGTCAAGGCCGATGTCACGCAGCGGGAGGAAGTCGATGCCATGGTCAAAGCGGCCATCGAACGTTTCGGCCGTATCGATATCCTCGTCAATAACGCCGGTGCCAGTAGTAGACTCAAACCCTTCGTGGAAATGACCCGGGCGGACTGGGATCTCGACATCCAGGTCAATCTGTATGGCCAGATGAATGTTGCCCAGGCTGTGCTGCCGCATATGATTGCGCGTAATTACGGTCGTATCATCAACTTTTCCGGCGGCCGCGGCCTCCCGAATATTTCCATCTATGGCGCCGCCAAAGCCGGCGTCATCGCCTTTTCCGAAGCGCTGGCGCGGGAAGTGGCGGCCCACGGCATTATCGTTAACATCCTTGGACCGGGCCTGGGCGAGACCGGCCTGGTGCAACATGCGCCACAGGCGTTTCTCGATCAAAACCGGCAGCGTTCCACTCTGAAACGGCTGTGCACACCGGAGGACGTCGGCCCGGCGGTGGCATTCCTGGCCTCGGACGTCTGCAGTTACATGACCGGACAATTCATTCAGTTAAGCACCTTCTGATATCCCATTGGAGTAACCCCGATGAAAAATTCATTATTCAAGACTGTGTTATTGACCTTGCTATCGTCGCAATCCGTCCCGGCCCAGGATACCCCGGCGAACGTCAACGCCGGGCAGACTGATCTGATCGAAAAACTAGCCGCCCGCGTGCAATACCTGGAAGACATCATCGCCATCCAGCAACTGCAATCCAAATACACGCAACTCCTGTTCACCCAGGACTATGCGAAAATCGTCGAACAATGTTTTGCCAAAAGGGCGGAGGGTATTGCGGTCGAATTCTCTGACAGCGGCGTTTATCGTGGCATTGAAGGCGTCAAGCGGTTGTACGCGGCCTTTGAGGCAACGAAAAATATCCCCGGCTTTTTCACCATGCACCTGACGGTCAACCCCTATATCGTCATTGCCAAAGATGGCCTGTCCGCTCGCAGCTCGTGGATGTCGCCGGGCGCCACCGCCAGCAGCGCCGGTGCGCGCTGGGTGTGGGGTCCGTATTATGTCGATTATGTACGCGAGGACGGTGAATGGCGTATCCAGAAGACGCTCTTCGTCCCATTGTTCCGTAACCGCTACGAAAACAGCTGGGTGCAGGAAACGGATCACGGCAGCGTGCGCGGCGCCCTGTCCACCGAACCCGACGCCCCGCCGACGCTATACAAACCTTACGACAGCAAACAGACGGATATATTCAAGGACTTTCCGGAACTGCCGGAGCCGTATTAAGACTGAAATAATAAATGCAGCAGTTGTGTTGAATGATTATGATGTTGGGCTTCCTGCGTCAGCCCAACCTACATAGTCTATATACCCGTACAGTCCAAGTAGGTTGGGCTGAATAAAATGAAGCCCAACATTTACGGGTAGATACCAAGATGGATTCATTTGTTCGTGCGCCCTCTGGATCCTGCGACCATGGGATTTTGCAAGGTTGCCGATCCTATCGGCTTTCTGGCCGACGGTTTGAATCTCAACGCTATCCTAGAATAATCCCGAGTGGTAATGATAGCTGGCGATCTTTTCCCATGAGATGTCTTCATCATCAAGTCTCCAACTAAGGCGTTCTGACCTCTACCTTGGTGACCGGATGCGGATAATGGAACGGCGGGATGTGGGTTTTCGGAAATGCTTCGTATACAACTGAAGGCGGCAGGTCCGGCGGATTGTCCTTGCTGACACCGGGAGCGGCGCGTGGTGCGGCGGCCCAGCCTTCGTTATAGGTGGTGAACATGGTCGTATAGAGGTGATCATGTTTGAACTTCCAGATGCCGTTCTCCTTGACGTATTCGTTTTCGTAGACACTGGCGCCCCAGACACCCGCCCGGCCATAAGTCCCCAGCATACTCAGCGCCCGTGCCCGCGCATGCGCTGTCCTGCCGTCGGCGTCAACATGGATCACCGGCTGCAGTTGGATGTGATTATGCAGCACGCCGTGATGAACCCCTGGCTCGCCATACAGGTTGAGATTGTCCCGGACTCGTTTCTTGCCGGCATAAATGCCGCGCTGGGCAATCTCGATAGTGCCGTCATCGGCCACCAGGTTGGCCAACGTGTCCCATTGCTGCTTGTCCAGATAATAACCATAGACGTGTTGCAGTCGCTCGATACTTTGAACATCGTTCAGGCGCTCCAAACGCGTATTCAGATCACTGAGTGTCTGCTCCAGTATATCGGACTCAATCGGTGTCAGATCCGGAATTGCAGCAGCAACATCGACCGCTGTGCCGGTCACCGGATTCTGATAATGAAAGGGTACGAAGAATTGTTCCGGATAGGATGTATGTTCAGTGGTCGACGGCAGGTCCGGCGCCAGCGGCTGATCCGGCCCGATACTCGCCACCGCCGACTCCGCCCAACCTTTTGCATAATCCGTATAAAAAATATTGTAGCCATGCAATCTGGCAATCTTCCACACACCACCTTCCTTGCGGTATTCGTTTTCGTAGATCACGGAACCCCACCAGGCCTGGCCCTGGTGTTGCCCGGCCATCACCAGCGAGCGCCAGCGACCTTTCGCGTTGTTACCATCATTAGCAATATGTATCACAGGTTGCAGTTGCATCTGGTCGATCAGGCGGCCTTCCTGTGGTCCCTCCTGACCCAGGGACAGCAGATAGTCCTTGACCCGCACCTTGCCGACGAATACGCCCGAGGGTCCGATCTCCAGAGTGCCATCGTCAGTGAACAGATCCGCTACCTGCGTCCACAGGGCCTTGTCCATGTAAAAGCCATAAGTGCGTTGCAGGATTTCAATCGCATTCTGATCCTCCAGCAGTTGCACTTCCCTGGACAGAGCCACCACTCGATCGCTGAGAGCAGTCAGAGATGCATCTTCGGCCGCGATCCCGGCCCCGGTGTAGAACATGAAGCAATAAAAGCTGATTGTCGATAAAATATTTTGCTGTTTTTTATACATGGTCTGGCTCCCTGATTATTGCCCCGTGACCGGGTTTTTGTAGTGGTAAGGAGGCAGATAAGCACCGGGCCAGACTTCGTATTGTTCGGTCGGCGGTGCATCCGGTGGAACATTGTCCGAAACAAACTTGCCGTTGTGCAGATCCTCGCGCACGGCCGCCCAGCCGCCGGCATAGGGTACCAACAGGGTTTCATACCAATGCGTGCTTTTGATTTTCCAGATGCCGTTGTCCTTGACGTAGGTATTTTCATACGGTCCCTCGCCCCAGGTAGCGCTCTTGCCCCAGACACCGCTCATGATCAATGCCCGCCAGCGACCCTGTGCAGTATTGCCATCCGGCGCCACATCAATGACGGGCTGCAGTTGCATGTGCTCATTGATGGTGCCCGCGGGCAGACCCGGCTGGCCGCCGGACAGGGCATAGAGATATCTGCGGATGCTGTCCTTGCCGATATAAACGCCGTCGAGGGCAATCTCGACAGTTGCGTCATCGCTGAACAGATCGATCACCTCGTCCCACATGGCATTATCGACATAGTAACCATAAGAACGCTGCAGGCGTTTGATGGCGTTCATATCCTTAAGCCGTTCGGCCTTGCGTTCCAGTTCTGCGACCCGGGCCGTCAGGGCGGCGACATCCACGACCGGCGCGGTATCGGCAACGGGTATGGCTGCCTGTTCCTGGCTGCAGCCGATCAATACGCCGCAACCGCCAACCAGGAGGAAAAGTGGTAAAGGTATATGCCGGTAATGCATCGCGATTCCCCGAACTTGACCCGAGTAGTGTAATGAGTATAAACCACCCCCAGTTCAATTAGAACCGCACAGCGGGAGACGAGCAGCTGCTATTCAACTTATGTTAGAACCTGTGTCGAAAAGTGCCTTATAATTCCAGTTCACTATCACTGCCGATCCAGGTTGGAGAATTCATGCAGAGTAAAATCCTGGCAGTCTTCATGCTGCTACTGGTCCCGGGACTTCCCGTACTGGCGCAGACGCCGAACGGTGAAACGGTTTTTCAGACGCATTGCGCCACCTGTCACCTCGCGCCGACCAGCCCGGAGATCCCGAATCTGGATGCCCTGTCTATCTACGAACCGAATGCCATCCTCATGGCCTTGACCGACGGCGTAATGCGCCTGCAGGCACAACCACTGACGGAAGCTGATCGCGTGGCCGTGACGGAATTCCTGACTAACCGCAAAGTCGTGGCCCAGACCACGGAATTCAAAACCGGCATGTGCAAGACACCGGCACCGATGACCACGCTGGAAGCGGGACCGCTCTGGAACGGCTGGGGTACCGATACAGGCAATCGCCGTTTTCAAACCGCTGTTGATCTCCGCGCGGAAGACCTACCCAGGCTGAAACTGAAGTGGGCCTTCGGTATTCCGGATGTGTCGCAGTCCCGTTCGCAACCCGCCGTGGCCGGCGGGCGGTTGTTCATGGGCAGCCAGTCCGGGGCTGTTTATGCCCTGGACGCGGCCAGCGGCTGTACGCTCTGGATCTTCAAGGCGGGCGCCGGTGTACGCACAGCGATCTCGGCAGGACCGATAACGACCGCGAATAAATCCGGCTACGAAGTCTATTTCGCCGATGCCCGCGCGACCGCATACGCCGTCGCTGCGAATAGTGGTCGGCTGATCTAGTCGCGCAGGCTGGACACTC
>JACVQI010000172.1 GCA_015661095.1 Gammaproteobacteria bacterium | reverse complement strand
CCCCATGGCATAGAAGCTGATAGGTACACCGCGTTTAGGTTTAGGAAACAGATCGGCGATCATGGAGTAGGCGGCTGGCGTCAGACAGGCTTCACCGATGCCGACCCCAATGCGGGCGAGGAACAGGTTCGAGAAGTTCCTGGCCAGCCCGCACACTGCGGTCATGATACTCCACAAAAATATTCCGGCGCTGATTATGAGCCGGCGGTTTTTCCGATCCGCCAGGCGTCCCAGGGGAATGCCGGTAATGGTGTAAAAGATAACGAAGGCGAAACCCTGCAACAGGCTGATTTCGGTATCGCTGATTTGCAGGTCATGCTTAATCGGTTCGACCAGCAGCGCGATAATCTGGCGATCGATATAGGCCAGTGTATAGGCCAGGAACAGTATGACAACGACATACCACGCGTAGGCGGGATTGGGATAATCGGAATCAGGATTGGCGGTATTCATTATTCAAGCGTTCATTGCAGTACTCTTCCTCACCTCACCTGATTCTTATACGCATTAATCAGGTCGCGTCGATATGAAAAACTCGCTCGGCGTTGCCATGGTAGATTTTTTCGCGGTCCGCTGCCGATATGGGCGCGCTGTCCATGAATTCGACCGCCGGCGCTGTCGGTTGATAGGGATAATCGATGGCCCACAGCACATTCCCGGCGCCCAACGCCTTGATGGAAAAATCCAGCGCCAGATGCGATTCCTGGCCGCTGGTGGTGATGACGAAATTGCGTTTGAAATATTCGCTGGGTTTGAGTTTCAGTTTCGGGGCACGGCCCTGCTGTTGCGCACGCAGACTCATGAAGTCGATGCGCCAGAGCCAGAAATGCACGGCCTCGCCCATATGGCCGAGGCAGATTTTCAGTTTGGGGAAGCGATCGAAGACACCGCCCAGGATCATGCGCACGGCATGGGTACTGACCTCGACACCATAGGCCCACAAGGCGGAGTCCATGCCATACTCACGCATGGGACCGGCCAGACCATCCGATGGAGCGCGGGGATGGATATAGATACAACGATCGAGGGCCTCCGCGGCTTCCAATATGGGCCAGTATTTCGGATTGTCTAAATATTCGTTATTGGTGTGCGAATTGATCATGAAGCCATTCATTTTGTACTTGTCGACGACGCGTTGCATTTCCCTGGCGGCGCGTTTTGGGGCCTGCGGGGCAAAACTGGCCAGGCCCGCGAACCGGGTCGGGTGGCGTCCCATGACTTCAGCCAGACGATCATTAGCCAGTGTCGCCAGTTCGCAGGCCGTATCCGCGTCGAACATCTGCACGCCCGGGGCAGTCAGCGATAACAGGTGCATGGCAACGCCATTCTCGTCCATGATCCGCAGCCGTTCCTGTTCAATATCCAGCAATGGCTCCAGAAATCCCATGCCATCAGCCGAGTTGTAGATATTATTGACCAGTATCAGATCCAGACTGGTACCGGGTGTTCTGGCGACCACGCCGAGCTGTGCAGCGACCTCCGGTATGCTGAAGGCCTCTTCCGTTGCAATACGTCGTACAGGTAATCGATTAGACATAATTTCCTCCGCAGTGCTTACTGCAAAAACTAATACAGACCGCTAGTGTGCAGTCCCGTGAACAACCTTCAATATTCTTCCCCATTCTTCCCCCTCTCCCCCGTAAACGCGGTGGAGAGGGATTCATTTTTGTAAGATCCTTATGGTAAATCACACTAGATATGTTCTTATGGTTTATTAGTGATTCTACCCCTATTCGGATACGGGTGTCGAATCACGCAGCATGATGGATTTGGCGACTACGCCGTTACGTCCGTGACCTCGGTGGTTCGCTTTGATAAGATACGCGCCCTTGTCAAACGGGGACCTGTTACATCTGGTCTGACCGGCAGTGGACCCGTACTGCCGCCACTTCAACTTTAAACTGGAGATAGTTTCAAGTTTCCGTAGCATGATTTTCAAACAACTACATTTATACCGCGATACCCTGCAGGAACTGGTGCGCCTGTCCGTGCCGATGATGATCTCGCAGGGGGCATTTGCGGTTATGATCTTTACCGATCGCTATTTCCTGTCCCAGATCGATTCGACTCAAATGGCTGCGGCCCTGGGCGGCGGCGTTGCGTCGTATTTCTCGATATCCTTGTTTATCGGTGTACTCGGTTATGCGAATGCACTGGTTGCCCAGTATTACGGCGCTGGCGACCTGGCCAAATGTCCGCGCGTGGTGACACAGGGATTTATCATGACCCTGTTGTGCATACCGGCGCTGCTGATCATTACTTATGGCGTCGGCGGAATTTTCGCCGCGATGGGGCATGACCCGCGGCTGGTGGAACTGGAAAAAACCTTCTTCTACCTGATGATGGTCGGTAGCGTTTTTAATCTGAGCAAATCCTGTCTGGCGTATTATTTCTCCGGGATCGGCCGGACCAGGATTGTGATGATTACCGATGTAACAGGTACGTGTCTGAATATCCCGCTCGCCTACCTGCTGATATTCGGCAAGCTGGGACTGCCGGCATGGGGGATTGCCGGCGCCGCTATCGCTACTGTTATCAGCAACTTTGCCGCCCTGTTGCTCTATCTGTTATTTTATTTTCAACGCGAGCACCGGCATACCTTTCAGGTCATGCAATCGTTCAAGCTGGATCTGGGCATCATGCGACGCTACATCAAACTGGGGCTGCCCTCAGGTGTTGAATTATTTCTCAACGTCGCCGCCTTCAATCTCTTTCTGCTCATGTTCCAGTCCTACGGTATTGCCCAGGGCGCGGCGGCGACCATTGTCCTGAACTGGGACATACTCTCATTCGTGCCGATGCTGGGATTGAATGTCGGAATAATCAGCCTGACCGGCAGATTCGTCGGTTCGAGAAACATGCACAAGGCGGATGAAGTGATATTCTCGGGTTTTCTGCTGGGGCTGGGATATTCCTCGGTGCTGGCATTGATCTTCCTGCTGCTGCGCGGGCCGTTAGTGGATATATTCACGCCGCCTGCCGGGGATTTCCAGGCGATCCGGGAACTCGGCACATTCATGATGGTGGGGCTGGCGACTTATGCCATGGCGGATGCCGTCATCCTGATTACCGGCGGCGTGTTGCGGGGCGCCGGGGATACCCGCTGGTTGATGCTGGCATCCGTGGCTTTACATTGGCTCATGCTAATCGCCCAGTATTTCATAATCCGGGTCTTTGGTTATGGCCCGAAGGTGTCGTGGGTGGGGTTTGTACTTCTGGTCCTCTCCATTGCGCTGGTTTACTATTTACGTCTGCGGGGCAACAAATGGCGGGACCCGGAGACCCTGGAACGGGTCATGCAGGAACACGGTTAAAAACAACAGCCCTGTTCGTGCTGGCGGACACCGGTTGCCAACCGGAAACCGGGATACACCCAGAATCCCAGTAATGCTGTCAACATCCGTTAACCAGCATTGGGATTTCTGTAAAATTCATTGATAATAATGGTTATGCCATCCATTCATTTTATTCCTGATGATAAGACCGTAGCCGTTGAGGAAAATGAGACTATCACCTGCCGCATACTGATCCTGGATGGCGAGATGTCGTGTGTGTCTCCGCGTAACGAAAAGGAGGCAGTACTGGCCCGTAAACTTGGTTTCGAACCGATTATCCGGCTGGCTTGCCAGACACAGGTAACGGGCGACATACGCATCAGGCGGCTGGTGCTGGATGATTCGGATATTTCCCTGACCCGGCTAGCCGGGCCCGGCAGCAGTACCGCCAGTGTCGGCATTGAAAAATATCTGGCTATTCTGTTCGCCGATATCCGTAATTTCACCCACTTCGCCGAGAATCAGTTACCGTACGATGTGATTCATCTTTTGAACCGTTATTTTTATCACATGCGCCAGGTGGTCGAGCGTAATAAGGGTTATATCAACAATTACATGGGCGATGGCCTGCTGGCGTTGTTCGGGCTTGATGACCCCGCCACCGCGGCCGAACGTGCGGTGTACGCCGGACTGGAGATGTTGCAGGCCATGGAGGACCTGCAACCTTATATCAAACAAACCTATGGCCAGAATTTACGGATGGGCATTGGCATCCATTACGGGGACGTAGTGATTGGCAGCCTGGGCGACGCGGCCAGCGAGAAAAGTATGGTAATCGGGGATGCCGTGAATGTCGCCAGCCGGATCGAATCCTGCAACAAGACCGCAGGCACCCGGCTACTGGTGTCAGCGGCCGTGTACAATCAGATCAGCGATAAAGTTACAGTCGGCAAGACCTCAACCTTTACGCTCAAAGGCAAGGAAGAAGACTTCCGGCTTTATGAAATCCTGTCATTAAGATAACAAATTTATCCATCAAATACTGGAGCATGCCATGTTGATATTCAGACAACTGTTTGATCAACAGTCTTCCACGTACACTTACCTGCTCGCAGATGACAAGTCACGCGAAGCAGTATTGATAGACCCGGTCTTTGAGCAGATGAATCGTGATGCTGCCCTGCTCGCTGAGTTAAAACTCGCGTTGGTCTGTGTGCTGGACACCCACTGTCATGCGGACCATGTCACCAGCGCCTGGCTGCTCAAGCAAAAGACCGGCGCGAAGATTGCCATTTCAACACACGCTGGCGTGGACAACGCCGACCGCTATCTCAGTCACGGCGACCAGATAAAATTCGGCCGGCGTTATCTTACCGTCCGCGAAACACCGGGCCATACCAATGGCTGTCTCACCTGCGTGCTGGATGACGAAAGCAAGGCGTTCACTGGCGATTGCCTGCTGATCCGCGGCTGCGGCCGTACGGACTTTCAGCATGGGGACTCCAGAAAAATGTACCAATCCATCCATAACGAGATATTCACCTTGCCGGACGAGACCCTGTTATATCCGGCCCATGATTACCGGGGCTTGACCGTTACCAGCGTGGTCGAGGAAAAAAACTACAACCCGCGTCTCGGCGGTAAGTTAAGTGCATCCGATTTCGATGGTTACATGCGCAACCTGAATCTGCCGCATCCCAGACAGATTGATATTGCCGTACCTGCCAATCTCAAATCCGGCAAACCCGAGCAGGAATTATTACCGCAACAACGCCAGCAATGGGCACCGCTTAATTATACCTTCGCCGGGTTTCTGGAAATCGAACCGCAAGCGATGGAAGAACGGTTGCAACATTTACAGGTGATAGACGTCCGAACCCCTGAAGAATATAACGGGCCACTCGGCCATATACCGAATGCCCGGCTTTTGCCATTGGATAAACTGAACGAGCGAGTGGATGAAATCGGACACGACAAACCTGTCGTTACCGTCTGCCGCGCCGGCGGCCGTTCGGCCCAGGCCACGGTGATCCTGCAGAAGGCCGGCTTTAATGAAGTGGCCAATCTGGCAGGCGGGATGTTACGTTGGCGGGCGGAGGGACATCCGGTTATTGGTAACGTTGATTAATTCCCATAAAACGTAGGGTGGGCACGTTGTATGTGCCCACGCAGAAAGGGGATAAATGTCACTTCCTTTGATGTTAGGCTTCATTTCACTAATTTCGAGGAATCAGAATGGCCATTTTCTGATTCGATTAATACAGCCACTTTTATTATAGAATACCGGCTACATCGTCATTCACACGAGGAGAATTAAGATGTCTAAATCGATATTTATCAGCGGCGCAGCATTCTTTGTTGCCATAATCATTATGTTTGGATCTTGGTACACCATAGACCAAACCGAGCGCGGCGTTATAACCAGAAACGGCGCGATTTCAGGTACTGCAGAGCCAGGTTTGCATTTTAAAATACCAATAATTGATTCGGTAAATAAAATCAGCATGCAAACAAGCAAAATTCACGCGGTAATGGAATCATACTCACGCGATCAACAACCTGCATCAATCACTGTGTCCGTTACCTATCACGTTAATTCTGACTCTGTTGAAGAAGTGTATTCAGAATTTCAGAATGTTGATAATCTCATCGACAGAACATTGTCGCCGCGCATTAATCAAGCAACCAAAACCGTATTTGGCAAATTCAGCGCCAGTGAATCTATTCAAGAGCGCGGAAAGCTAAACAAAGAAGTTCTGGACGCCATTATCTCTGAATCCACGGAGTTGGTGACGATTGAAAGTGTACAGATTGAAAATATTGATTTCTCAGACACGTATGAGAAAAGTGTGGAGGCGCGCATGTTAGCAGAAGTCGGTGTGCAAAAAGCCAAGCAAGAATGGGAGCAAGAGAAGATCAAAGCTGATATCACGGTAACGCAGGCAGAAGCTTCCGCAAAAGCAGTCAAGCTTGCAGGTGATGCAGAAGCCTATGCCATTCAGAAAAAAGGTGAAGCACTGCGCACCAGCCCTGAGCTAGTGCCGTTAACCGCTGCACAAAGGTGGAATGGAGTATTACCCACCACTATGATTCCTGATACAGGTGTGCCCATGATTAATTTGGATAAAAAATAAACAGACAGTTATCGTAGGTTGGGCTGAGGTACGAAGCCCAACATAATCGCTACGACGAATGTAAAACGTTGGGATCCATTTCATAAGAGCCATTTATCGTAGATTGGGCTGACGGAGGAAGCCCAACATCATGGCTTCCTCAATGACAATCGTTGGGCTTCATTGCATTCAGCCCAACCTACTTGAGCCAGCAAGGTTTTTCTTCAATACAACCACCAGTTCTTCGAGTTCGATTTCGTTCACGACCAACGGCGGCATGAGTCGGATTGATCTTTCCTTTGGGGAATTAATCAACAATCGGTCTTGTAGACATTTGGTCACGAAGTCCTGCCCTTTGGTCTTTGTCAAATCAAAAGCGACCAACAGTCCCATGCCCCGGATGTTTTCAATCTCGTAGTGACTGGAGAGTTCAGTCAGCATGGCCATCAGCAGCTCACCCATCTTTCTGCTATGTTCGACCAGCCCCTGTCCCAGAATTTCCTTCAGCACGGCCAGACCGACGGCCATGGCCAGCGGCTGGCCGGTGTAGGTACCACCCTGTTCACCCGTTTCGAATATATTCAACCGCTCCTTCGCCAATAACGCCGCCAGCGGATAGCCACCGCCAATGCCCTTGCCCAGGGTCATAATATCCGGCTCCACACCGTAGTGTTCATAACAAAATAGTTTACCGGTACGGCCGAGTCCGGTCTGGATCTCGTCCAGGATAAGCAGGATGTTTTCCTGATCGCAGAGCTGCCTTAAGCCCCGGACAAACTCAGTCGCCGCCACGTTAACCCCACCCTCACCCTGTACCGGCTCGATCATGATGGCGCAGGTTTTGTCGCTGATCATTTGTTTGACCGAATCCAGATCATTAAACACGGCCTTGCGAAAGCCGCCGGCCTTGGGTTCGAACATGGGTTCCCACTGTTGCTTGCCGGTGGCCGCCATGGTTGCCAGTGTCCGGCCATGAAAACTGTATTGCGTGGTGATAATTTCAAAGGCGCCGTTTTTAAACACCTGGCCGTATTTCCTGGCCAGTTTGATGGCCCCTTCATTGGCCTCAGCGCCAGTAGAAGCAAAAAACACCCGATCCAGACAGCATTGCTCCGTCAGCAGGGCTGCATATTCCAGCATGGGCAGATTGTAAAAGGACGGACTGGCATTGATGAGAGTGCGCGACTGCTCGGCGAGTACATCGGCTATTACCCTGGGCGAATGGCCCAGGCAATTGACCGCCCAGCCGCCGATGAAATCCAGATAACAGTTATCTTCGGTATCGTACAGATACATGCCCTGCCCTTTGCACATGACAATATCCGGCCGGCTGGTGACCGTGAGCAACCTACTGTTAGCGATTTTTATTAACTCACTCTTATTCATAATTCTCAGAGATACTTTTCCATTAAAAACAGTTTTATCGAACCAAGTCTGTTCCGCGTGGGCACGGACAACGTGCCCACCCTACACGACTGTGAGCAGCCGGTTGTTGGCAATCTGGATTAACTCATTCTTGTTCATATTCTCAAATATACTTTTCCATCAAATACAATTTTAACGACACATCCTGGTATTCGGCGTTACGCTCCTCGACGACGGTGTAGCCACGGCCTTCAAAGAAGGCCCTGGCTGACACACTGACCTCGGCATACAGTCGATGCACGTTGAGTTTTTGTAATTCCATTTCAATCTGCTGCATTAAGGCTTTGCCGACACCGCGGTGCTGGTGTTCATGATGCACATAAAAACAATCGATATGACCGGATGGCTCATATTCCGCGAAGCCGAGTATCTTGCTC
Source organism: Gammaproteobacteria bacterium (assembly GCA_015661095.1). Lineage (GTDB taxonomy): Bacteria > Pseudomonadota > Gammaproteobacteria > Eutrophobiales > Eutrophobiaceae > JACVQI01. The sequence goes on along the minus strand of JACVQI010000172.1, from coordinate 26 downwards.
CGGTCCTCCGCCACCAGGACCTGGCG
>JACVQI010000029.1 GCA_015661095.1 Gammaproteobacteria bacterium | reverse complement strand
GATCGTGGTTTTCACGCTGCTTTCCACCTGGAAACAGGGACGCGCTCTCATGGCGGATCGCATGAGCGAACTTGCCATCAAGCTCCAGCCGTTCATTGAAAATATCGGCGTGCATCCCCCGCCGCGCATTGAGGGTACAGAGGTGTTTCTCTCCAGCAGCAGCGATGCCGTCCCGCACGCCCTGTTGCACAATCTCAAGCACAACAAGGTCATGCACGAGCGCGTAGTCATACTAACCGTTGTCTTCCATGACGTCCCTCATATTGATGACAGCGAGAGTGTCGAGGTCCGGCCGCTCGGGAACAATTTCTTCAAGGTGACTGTGAATTACGGATTTAAGGACGAGCCGGATATTCCTTACTCGCTGGAATTGTGCGGTAAGCAGGGTTTGGTTTTCAAGATGATCGATACATCCTTTTTTCTCAGCCGCGAAACCCTCATCGCCACCAGTCGACCGGGTATGGCGCTGTGGCGGGAAAAGATTTTCGTCGGTATGCAGCGCAATGCCGGTTCCGCGACGGCCTATTTCAACATCCCCACCAACCGCGTGGTAGAACTAGGCGCCCAGATCGAGCTTTAAGCCGTGTTTCTCCTCATGTTCCAGCCGAAGATTATTGGCTGTTTTCTGATTCGTTACTACGTTTAACACTAGTTTCGTGCTGATGGACGAGGCACTTTTGTTTTATAAAATACATCCCTGTATTTTACCCTTCGGGCCGGCCTGCGGCCGTTCAAAATCCGTTCCTGACGATTTTGTGCCAAAAGTGCCCAAAAGCATTTGGCGTGATAGCGCTCGGCCTTAATACTTCCTTGTATACGGCTCCCCTGCGAGGCTGGCGATCGCTGCACCTTTCACAAAGTACTTCCATGTACTTTGCCATTTCATGGCGGACTCCGTCCGTGCAAATCGTCAATCCTGACGATTTGTCGGCTCGCTTATCACGCCTGTCTCGACGGCCAGTCCCTGGCCGGTAAAGCTTGCCTTAGTTCAGGTAGAGCGCTGGAATTAATCAGGTTCAGTTATTGCTCCACATGGGGTTGTTGCACCTCATCATTCTGTTGCTGCGCCGGCTCACTTCGTTGTTGTTGCTGCTGGGCCGGAGGTGGCGCCCCGAATGCCGGTTGTGGCGGTGCGTTTTTCAATTCATTGGCGCGGGCCACGATAAAGGCACGGATTGCCTGGGTGTCTTCGGGCTTCAGCGCTTCAGCAAACGAACCCATGCCACGCTCCGTCAACGCGCCCTGCAACACGACGGTGTCAAAGGCCTCCTGGCTGTGCAGCATTGCGCTGCGGGTCAGATCGGGGGAAGCGCCGCCACCCCGGGTCTGGCCTTCCTCGCCATGACAAATCGCGCAGAATTGTGAATAACGGCCTCTGCCCGCATCGACCACTTCGGCGGCAGCCGTCGCTGGCGGCGGGTCTAAGGGTGGGGGGGTGTATTCCTTTACCGGCGGTAGTTGTACCTTGCCATTCAGGCCGAACACCAGCAGGCGCGAATAGTTCGGTGCATAATAGCCACCTTGCTGGTTGCCGCCGACATTGACGGCGATGTATTGCTGGCCGTCGAGCTCATAGCTGATCGGACCAGCCAGGACGGCAGTCTGGGCCTGCATGCTCCACAGCTTTGCGCCAGTCTGGGCATCGAAGGCGCGAAATTCCTGGCCGCTACCGCTGCCCTGGAAGATCAGACCGCCGGCCGTGGCAAGTACACTGCCGGTCGGCCCCTGGTTGCTCTCGCTGCGCCAGACCTGTTTGCCCGCCACCGGGTCCCAGGCCTGCACGAAACCTTCGAATCCACGGGGTGCATTCGGGTTGTCCCGGTAATAGGTGAATGAGGCGCCAAAATTGATACCAAGGTTGAAACCGACATCGCTGGGCTCGTAGTTCGGGTCTTCTACCATGGGCGAGTAGGCATGCTGGGTGGCTATGTATAACAGGCCGTTCTCCGGGTTGTAGGCATTCGGATGCCAGCCATGCGCGCCCTGCACCCCTGGCAGGAGGTTGAAGGATGCATCTTCATAGCGGGCCTCCGGCCGGGTCCGCGGTCGACCTGTTGTCATGTCCACTCCGTCGGCCCAGTTTACCTCCGTGAATGGATCGGCGCGCAACAGTTCTCCGCTCGCGACATCCAGCATGTAGAGGAATCCGTTTTTGGATGGTTGCATGACCACCCGGTGTTGTTGTCCCTCGTAGGTGATATCGGCGATAGTCATCGGACTGGCAGCATCATAGTCCCAGGTTTCCGCCGGTGTCGCCTGGTAATGCCATACGTATTCACCTGTTTCCAGTTTTACGGCCATAATGGAGGCAAGAAACAGATTATCGCCAGTCTCGGGATCACGGTACTGCTGATTCCAGGGCGTGCCATTACCAGTCCCGAATATCACCAGGTCATTCACGGAATCATAAACGGCCGTGTCCCAGACTGTACCGCCGCCGCCGAGTTTCCACCACTCACCACTCCAGGTTTCGGCAGCCACCTTCATCTGTTCGTTTTCAAAACCGTCGGCGGGATTGCCGGGCACCGTGTAATAACGCCAGAGTAAATTGCCGGTTTCGGTATCGTAAGAGCTGATGTAACCGCGCACGCCGAACTCCGGGCGATGCGCGGCGCCATGGTGATCGAATAGCGCTCGGTCGGCAGGTCAATCTTGTCTTGGTCCAGTGTGTACGTGGACCAGACTTCCTGGCCGGTTTTGGCATCGATAGCTATCAGTTTCGCGTCAAAGGTGCCGACGTAGATTTTACCGTTCCAGGCGGCGATACCGCGATTTACCAGACCGCAGCAGACCTTGCGGGCCCATTCGCGGGGAGTCTTGGGATTGAATTTCCAGAGTAGTTGGCCCGTTTTGGCATCATAGGCATAGACAAAGCTCCATGGGGTGGAGGCATAAATCACCCCGTCGATGTAAAGCGGTGTGCTGTTCTGCGACAGGTTGGAATCATAGTCAGCAAACCAGGCCAGACCGAGGTCTTTGACGTTTTCCGAATTAATCTGCTGCAAACGGCTGTAGCGTTGCTCTTCATAGTTGGCGCCATAGGACAGCCATTGCGACGGTTCGTTGGCCGCATTCAGCAGCCGCTCGTGGGTCACATTGGCAGCGGCAGTTTGCACGGCTTGTGGCGGCGCCGTGGCGGGCGTAGTTGTGGGCGCAGCCGGCGGTGTAGCGGCGTCGGCTGGCGGTGTTTCGGAACGATTACATCCTGTGAAGGCTAACAGCAGGGCACAAAGTCCCAAAATCCGGATGGGCATTAACATGACAACCTCTCTGATATCTTTTTAATTATGAACATTATGTCATTCCGCCAGGCATGATCTGTTCTGATTATTTTGTGCCGGCCTGACATTTAACAATGATTTATCAGCCCGAATATAATCGAAGGGGAGTGGCCGGACAAGCTGGATAAACCGTCTGGTTTCGGGGTTCCTCTGGATATACACAATTCTGGTATAAAGTCGCAAACACAATCAGCTTACGTCACTGCTGACTCTGTTCCAGCGCCTGATCCAGATCCCAGAGGATATCGTTCAGGGTTTCCAGGCCGACCGAGATACGCACCATGTCCGGTGAAACGCCGGCGGCGATCTGCTGTTCCTCGGACAATTGCCGGTGCGTGGTGGAGGCCGGATGGATGATCAGGGTCTTGGCATCGCCGACGTTGGCCAGGTGACTCAAAAACTGGGCGTGCTCAATGAATTTTTGCCCGGCTCGTATCCCGCCCTGGATGCCGAAACTGAGAATGGAACCGGCGCCCTTGGGCAGATATTTCTGCGCCAGGGCATGGTATTTGTTCTCCGGCAGACCGGCGTAGCGCACCCAGGTCACGGCTGGATGTTGCTTCAGGAACTCCGCGACGCTTTTGGCGTTCTCGCAATGTCGATCCATTCTGATCGGCAAGGTCTCCAATCCCTGCAGGAACAGGAAGGCATTGAACGGGCTCATGCTGGGACCGAGTGTACGCAGGATCTCGCAGCGAGCGCGCATGGTGAAGGCGAAATCACCGAAGGTTTCATAAAAGCGCACGCCGTGATAGCCCTTCGATGGCTCGGTCATGCCGGGAAACAGGCCATTGTTCCAGTCGAACTTGCCCGATTCCACGATCACGCCGCCAATCGAGGTACCATGACCGCCAATGAATTTCGTGGCTGAATGGGTGACGATGTCTGCCCCGTGCTCGAACGGCCGGCACAGATACGGCGTGGCAAAGGTGTTGTCCATCACCAATGGGATGCCCGCGCCGTTGGCGATGGCGGCGACTGCCTCGATGTCCAGGATGTTGTTCAAGGGATTGCCGATGGTTTCGGCGTAGAGACAACGGGTTTTCGAGGTTAATGCCTTGCGAAAATTCTCCGGGTCGTCCGGATCGACGAAACGGGCGTTGATGCCGAACTTGCGAAAGGTCACGTCAAACTGAGAATAAGTGCCGCCGTACAGGGTGCTAGCCGAGATAAATTCATCGCCTGCCTCCATCAAGGTCAGCAACGCCACCATCTGCGCCGCCATGCCGGAACTCACTGCCAGCCCGGCCCGCCCGTTTTCCAGTGCCGCCATGCGTTCCTCGAACACGGCATTGGTGGGGTTCATCATGCGTGTGTAGATATTGCCAAAGGTTTGCAGATTAAACAGGCTGGCCGCGTGATCGGTGTCATCAAACACGTAAGAAGTGGTCTGATAGATCGGCACGGCACGCGAGCCGGTGGCCGGATCGGGGATCTGACCGGCGTGCAGGCACAGGGTTTCTATTCCAAATTTTCGATCAGTCATGACAGTTCCAGGCTCAGTTTGGTACTAACGAGTGATGTACAAAGGTCGTTTGGCGGAAATGATGCGGGTATTGACGCCGACCAGATTCAAACCGCCGAACAGCCGGGCGTATTCGATTTTCATGCAGCGGTCCATCACCACCTCCAGCCCGGCGGCGCGGGCCTTATCCGCTGCGGCCTCGCTGACGATCCCCAATTGCATCCATACCACTTTGGCGCCGATGGCGATGGCCTGATCGACGAAGGCCGGAATCTGATCCGGTTTCTGGAACAGGTCGACGACATCCACCTGGCCGGGGATATCGAGCAGGCTGGGATAACATTTTTCACCCAGAATCTCCGGATAGTTGGGATTAACCGGCACGATTTCGTAGCCATGATCCTTGAGGTATTTAGCGGCAAAGTAACTGGGCCGCATGGGATTGGCGGATAGCCCGACCACGGCGACGCGATGATTTTCCTTGAGGATGCGGCGTAACTGTGGACTGTCGATCACGAATTTCATGAGGATGCACCGTTAGATGAATAACCGATTGTAACGGGGTTAATATAAATGCTCCAGTTTCAGGAGTTGACCCTCGCGTTGCATGGTTATACGGCTCAGGAAAGAGTTACCCAGTAATATCATTTCGGGGTAGTCGCCATCGTGCACTGCCCCCTGGATGTTATTGAGCACAATATCGCCGACAGTCACCTTGTCCAGTTTGACGATATAAATCTTATCCAGCCCGGATGCGGTACTGGAGATGGATGGCTCGCCTTCCAGCTTGTAATTCAGCCCGAAACGTTTAGCCTGGTGTTTGTTCATTACGATCAGCGTGGCGCCGGTATCGACCACGAAAGTGACCTGGAAGTCATTAATACTGCCGTTGACCAGATACATGCCTTGTCCGTCTGGGGCGATCATGACTGACTTCTGGGTTGCAGGTGCCACAAACTGGCTGCTGATGTGATCACCCAGTCTGTAGGTGTTTCTGTTGCCGTTGATTTCCAGCACCGCCTCCTTACTGTTCGCGGAAATCAGAATAACGCCTTCCGGTGACGGTTTCCCCGGAGTTAACACCCGTTGTATACCATCCAGTTTGACGATAGCCCGATCCCGGAACAGGCCGACGATGCTGATTTCTTCCACAGCGGCTGCGGCGATTGTTGATAACCACAATAACAGCGCGATTGGGATACGGCTAAGCATGTCGGTTTGCTTGCCAGGGTTTTCCTGATTCAGGCATGGATGGCAATGATTAAATTCCCTAGAATAGGCCAATATTTAATAAAGGGAAGCGCAACGGCGTAAATATATGATAGTCATTCTCCATCCGGACACAAACCGGGAAGACCCCGCCTATCGGCAACTTCTCGAGTATCTGAAGGGATTACCTGACATCAGTACCAGTACCCACGAAGTTATCGGGGCCGAGCAGCGGCTCACAGAAATTTATCTGATCGGCGACACCTCCGCACTCGATAGCCATCAGATTGAATGTTTCAAGATTGTGGATCGGGTGGTCAGGATCTCCCGGGAATACCGTATCCTTGGCCGCCATAAGGATGATGATCGGCCCAGTCACTTCAGCTACAACGGCATCACCTTTGGCCAGGACAATTTGAACATTTTCGCGGGTCTGTGCGCTGTCGACACCCGCGAACATGTTGAACAGATGCTGCGGGCCTTGCAGCAGCAAGGATTATCTTGTACCAGGATGGGGGCTTATAAACCCCGCACCAGCCCGTACTCGTTCCAGGGTCATGGCCGGGTCTGTCTGCCCTATGTATTCGAACTAGCCGGCAAATATGACATCAAGGTGGTTGCCATGGAGATCACCCATGATAATCAGATCGAGGAGATCCAGCAGGCGCTAACGCTTGCCGGCAATTCAACCGGCGTTATGTTGCAGATTGGCACGCGCAATACGCAAAATTTTGAATTGTTGAAAAGCGTTGGACGGCAGAGGGAGTTTCCCATTCTTTTGAAACGCGGCTTCGGCATTACCCTGGAAGAATCACTCAATGCCGCCGAATATCTGGCCAGTGAAGGCAATCGCAACGTTATCTTCTGTCTGCGCGGCATGAAGACCAATTATGCCGATCCGCACCGTAATCTGGTCGATTTTGCCCATGTGCCGGTGGTGAAAAGGTTGACCCGTATGCCGGTGTGTATCGATCCCTCCCATTCCGTCGGCACCCGTAGCGCGGCGCCGGATCGGATACTCGACATTCTGCATGCGACCGCGCAGGGTGTGATCGCGGGCGCGAACATGGTGTTAATCGACTTTCATCCGGCCCCGGAACAAGCGCTGGTTGATGGTCCGCAGGCGTTGCATATCAAGGAATTACCCTGGTTTCTGGAAGATGTTGCCATCGCGCGCCAGGCCTATGAGCGGCGCTGTCAGGCGCAGCAAAAATTCGGTTGAACGGACAGGGCAGGAGCGGATGCCGGGTGACCGGTAAATCCGCGAATCGGTCAGATGGTCCTTAACCTAACTGCCGTTCCTTGATTTCGTCCAGGGTTTTGCAATCGATGCACAGGGTGGCGGTTGGTCTGGCCTCCAGGCGGTTGCTACCGATCTCGACACCGCAGATTTCGCAATAACCGTAATCTCCGGTTTCCAGAGACGCGAGAGCTTCGTTGATTTTCTTGATCAGTTTACGTTCGCGATCCCGGGTGCGCAATTCCAGCGCGAATTCCTCTTCCTGGGTGGCGCGATCATTCGGATCGGGAAAATTGGAGGCTTCGTCCTGCATGTGATGCACCGTCCGGTCTACTTCCTCCATCAATTCGAGCTTCCAATTGGTCAATAATTTTCTGAAATGCTTGACCTGCGCCGGATTCATGTATTCCTCGCCTTTTGCGCGCTGGTAAGGCTTGACCTTTCCGCCTTTGGCGGCAGGTATAACAGTTTTGGCGACGACTGGTTTTTTAACCGGTTTTTTTGCGATTTTTGGCGCTTTTGCTGGAACTTTCTTTTTGACTACTCTGGCTTTTTTGGCGACTTTTTTCTTGGCGGCAGCAGGTTTCCTGGCCGCCTTTTTTGGCGGCGCGGATTTCTTCGCCGATTTGGACGATCTGACAGCTTTCCTTTTTACAGGTTTTTTCTTAGCCTTCTTCTGTGCAGGCATGATTTTAGTACTCCAGCAAAAAATAAACGTGCATCTATACCAAAAAGCTCGCTGTCTGGCAATCCGGAATTTCTGTTCAGCGACTGTCAGTATCTGACGGCATCAGTTCATAAAACCAAAGTTTGCTGGCGCTGGTAACGGCAACAGGCATGGCCAGAAAATTCAGAACCGGGATCAAACTCATCAGCATTATGCTCATGCCAAAGCCAAATGCCAGACTCTTTCGTTTTCTCAGTTTGGCACGGATTTCCGGAAAGGTCATGCCCTGATTGCTCATAGGAAAATCCAGATATTGCAACGCCATCAACCAGGAGCAGAAGATGAGCCAGACCAACGGCGCCAGGGTGTTGACTATCGGGACGATAAACAGGAATAGCAACGGCAAGGCACATAACACGAAATAGACGAATTTGCGTAACTCATTGCGCAAGGCGGCGATGATTTCCTGAATTAGTTGTGCCAAACCGCCAGTTTGCTTGTTGGTTTTGCCTGCGAGTTGTATCACAACGGCCTCGGCCAGAAATCCATTGAATGGGGCGGAAATCAGATTTGCCACCAGCGTAAAACCATAAAACACGACACTTACGGCAATGATGACGAACAATGGCCAGATAAGCCAGATGATCCATTCCGCCCATTGCCACTTTGATGATATCCAATCACCCAAATTAATAATTTCATGCGCACCAAAGGCGATTACCGCGGAAAATAACAGGGTATTGATGAGCAGTGGAAGGATGACAAACAAGCGGATTCCGGGCCTGGCGATCAGCTTGAAGCCCTGCAATGGATATTTAAATCCTTTAATGAAATCTTTCACTTGTTGTCAGGGCAATTGCACTGGTTCCGGTGCCTGCCAGCCCGGTTGGCGATATTCGGCAACGATATTCGTATAAATGCCGCCGCGGACGTTGAACCTGGCGGTTATGCGTAAATACCTGGGTTGCAGGCAAGTGACCAAATCATCCAGTATTTTGTTGGTGACTGCCTCATGGAAAGCGCCCTGATCGCGGTATGACCAGATGTAGAGCTTCAGGGATTTTAATTCAACGCACAAGACATCCGGTATATATTCAATTTCCAACGTGGCGAAATCCGGCTGTCCGGTTTTCGGACACAGACAGGTAAATTCCGGAACGGTCATCCGGATGGTGTAATCCCGTTTGCCGGCTGGATTGGCGAAGGTTTCTAATGATTTTACGGTGGCTGACTGCATCCTGTCCGTTCAGTTTATAGTTGGTTAACAAGACAAAAAATAATTGTGCGAACTTGTTGATACATCACTTTAAAATACTTAAATATAACTAATCATATCAAATAATTATTACATAAATTATCTGGTTCCCCTAGATTTATGGCTCGCTTGTATGCTCGCTATGATACAGGTATTGTAACGCCCCATGCGATTAACCCGGATCAAGCTCTCAGGCTTTAAATCTTTTGTTGATCCCACCACCGTAATCGTCCCCAGCAACCTCGTTGGTATCGTGGGACCGAACGGCTGTGGGAAATCCAATATCATCGATGCCGTCACCTGGGTGATGGGTGAAAGTTCCGCCAAGCACCTGCGCGGCGATGCGCTTACCGATGTGATCTTCAACGGTTCCAGCACCCGCCAACCCGTGGGACAGGCCAGCGTGGAACTCGAATTCGATAACAGCGACGGCAGGCTCGGTGGACAATACGCCAGCTATAACGAGATCTCGATAAAACGGACGATGACCAGGGAGGGGGTTTCAACTTATTTACTCAACGGCACTCGCTGCCGGCGGCGGGATATCCAGGCGATATTCCTCGGCACCGGTCTCGGCCCGCGCAGCTATGCCATCATTGAACAAGGCGTGATATCCAGGTTGATCGAGGCCAAGCCGGAGGAATTGCGCATATTCATCGAGGAAGCAGCGGGTATTTCCAAATACCGTGAACGCCGGCGTGAAACTGAGAACCGGATGCGACACACCAAGGACAATCTGGACCGCCTGAATGACATCCGCGAGGAGTTAAATAAACAACTCAATACCCTGAACCGGCAAGCCAAGGCCGCGGAGCGCTATCAGGTTTTGAAACAGGAAGAGCGAAAAACCAAGGCCGAACTGCTGGCCATCAACTGGCGGGATTTGCAGCAACAGGCGAATCTGAAAAATGAATTGGTCAGGAAGGAGGAAACCAGGGTCGAGCAGGGCATTGCCGAGGTACGGGCTATCGAAGCCCGCATTGAGACGCTGCGCGATCAACTCGTGGCCGCCAATGCGGCGTTTAATCAATCGCAGTCCGGTTATTACCAGATAGGCGGTGAAATAGCGAATATCGAACAGAAAATTCAACATGCCCGGGAACGACAGAATGCCATCCGGGAGGAACTGGAAAAACTACAGGATTCGGTCGCCGCGATACTGGCACAGCAGAATCATGACAAGTCCCGTCTGACCAGCCTGGCGGAAGAAGCCGGTTCATTGCAACCACGTTTACAGGGATCGCGTAGCGAAAGCAATAAGGCCTACGATGCCTTGAATCAGGCCGAAACCGCCATGCAAAGCTGGCAGATGGAATGGGATTCCTGCAACGAGACCATGGCAAATTTCAGCCGGCAAATCGAAGTGGACTCCACCCGGCTCGAACATCTGGCGGCGAATATTGCGGATGCCGGCAAGCGCAAATCAATGCTTGAACAGGAACTCAAGGAAATGGATGGTGGTGATGTGCAAGCGGAATTACTGCAGCTGAAGGAATTGATCGCGACAACGGAAACAACCATCAAGCAGAAACGCCAGGAACTGGAGCAACAACAGGCAGATATTCAGGGTTGCCGGCAACAGATACACAAGTTAAACGAGGAACTGGCGGGCAAACGCTCCACCCAGCAGAAAATCGCAGGTACCGTGGCCTCACTGGAAGCCTTGCAAACGCACACGCGCGGCAGCAACCATGAGTCGGTTAGCGACTGGCTCAAATCGGCCAAGCTCCAAAACGCCCCCAGACTCATGCAAAAGCTGGCAGTGGAACCGGAATGGACTCTGGCCCTGGAAATGGTCCTGGATTATCGTTTACAGGATATCGTGGTGGACGATCTTAAGGGCGTCTTCGGCAATCTGGGGCAATTGACGAACGGGAATTTCAATATTATCGCCAGAGATGCTTTCAGGCCGCAGGGCGGATTCTCGCCGCGCTTTGCCACTTTGCAGTCCAAGGTGAGGTCGGAATTAGCGCTAGACTTCTGTCTGGCCGGTATCTACATCGCCGATACCTTGGCTGCCGCCCTGAAAATCCATGCGGAGTTACACGAACAGGAATCCGTTATCTGTAAAGACGGAATCTGGCTGGGGCGTGACTGGATCAGGGTCAACAAAGGCGGTAATCAGGAACAGGGTGTGCTGCACCGGGAACAGCAGATAACGGCTTTGAAAGGACAGGAGGCTTTACTGGCTGAGGATATCCAGGCCTTGACCAGTCGGTTAGCGGCTGTCAGTGAGACACTGAATACTGCCGAACAGAACAGCAACACCTTCCAGAATTCCCTGCATCCGGCCTTGCAGGAACTGACAGGATTGCAAACCCGTCAGGCCGGAATAAAAGCCCGGCTGGAACAAACCGAGAAACGCAAACTACAGTTAACAATCGAACTGGAGGATATTGATACACAGTTGGAATTGGATGGTCAGGAGACGGAATCGATAGACCAGAGGTTACAGCGGACCAGAACCGACCGGGATAAACTGGCTGAGCAACGGGAGCAATTGAATACCTTGCGTGGCCAACATCGGAGTTTACTGGAAAACGCCCGCTCCCAGTGGCAGGTGACGCATGAACAGAGTCACGAAATCGCCCTGCAACTGGAGGCCATCAGTTCCCAGCGGGCATCCCTGGAACAGGCCATACAGCGGATTGATCTGCAGTTGTCGAATCAGAATGGCAGAGTCGCTGAACTCAATAATGAAATGGAATCGAGCAAGCAACCCCTGGTGGATCTGGAACAAGGCCTGGCGGTGAAACTGACCGGCAAAGTTCGTGCGGAAAAACTGCTCGCGGAAGCGCGTAAACACGTGCAGGATTTTGATACAGCCATACGAAATTCAGATCAGAAACGATCAGCCGCGGAACAGAAAGTGCAGGAATACAGGACTGAGCTGGAGACAGTGAGGATGCAGGCTCAGGAAACCCGAGTGCGTCTGGAAACCATTGTTGAGCAAATCCAGGCCGGCGGACAAAAAGTGGAGGATATCCTGGCGACTATGGAAGAAAACGCGGACCGGGATGCCTGGCAGGAAAGAATCGCCGATATCGAAAAAAAGATTCACCGCCTGGGCCCGATTAATCTTGCCGCTATTGATGAATACAAGCAGTTATCCGAGCGCAAGGAATATCTTGACCGGCAAAACCAGGATTTGGCGGATGCTCTGGCCACACTGGAAAATGCCATCCGCAAAATCGATCGGGAAACACGGACCCGTTTCAAGGAAACCTTTGACGATTTGAACAACAATCTCAAGTCCATGTTCCCGATATTATTCGGTGGCGGCCATGCCTATCTGGAAATGACGGGGGATGATTTACTGGAAACTGGCGTGACCATCATGGCGCAACCTCCCGGCAAGCGGAACAGCACGATTCATCTTTTATCCGGTGGCGAGAAGGCATTAACCGCCGTAACGCTGGTGTTCGCGATCTTTAAATTGAATCCGGCGCCGTTTTGCATCCTCGATGAAGTGGATGCGCCTTTGGACGATACCAATGTCGGCCGGTTCAGCGAGTTGTTACTGCAAATGTCCAAGGATGTGCAATTTCTGTTCATCACCCATAACAAAATCACCATGGAAATCGCCCAGCAATTAATGGGTGTCACCATGCATGAAGCAGGCGTCTCCCGGCTGGTCTCGGTGGATGTGGACCAGGCCGTGCAACTGGCGCAAAGCGCGTGAACGACAGTGAAAAAGTTTAAAGTGAAAAGTGTAAAGATATAATATGGGCTGAGAATCAGTAGTACGATACTTAATATGCCTCACTTTATACTTTGCACTTTCTACTTTTAACTTAATTAATGACTTCGCTGCGCGTCATCATCCTGGTTGTCGGAGTTGTCCTTATAGTGGTGATTTACTTCTGGGAAACGATCAAACACCGGCGGCAGCAAAGAAAACAAACTATCAGTCCGTCATTTTCCGAACAGGAATATTCCGGCATCAGGATCACCTCAGACCATGAAACAGACAGTGACTACGCCGATGTGCTGTCCGAATTAAACCAGGCCCTGGCCGAAACCAAACGCAAAGCGGAATTCGCTCCACCTAATACGATTGTATCTCGGGCGGACGGCACGGAACGGTCTCGCCATATGGGTGCGCAGATAAAATCCGAAACCAGGGATATGTTCGGCCCTGCGAGGCAAGATGCTCCCGTCAGTACCGGTCTGCAAGATAGTGAGTATCAGAATGTAAACGAAAACCAAATCATTGCACTACATATCACGGCCCTGCCAACCGGGATATTTAACGGTAACGATATTCTGGACGCCGTAAACAACGTCGGTCTGGAATTTGGCGAAATGAACATTTTTCATCATTATGGCATCGGCGACATGCAGGGGCAGCGGCCGTTATTCAGCCTGGCAGATATGTTCGAGCCAGGCAGTTTCGATCTGGCCAGACTCGATCAGCATCATACGCGTGGCTTGACGCTGTTTTTTTTCCTGCCGATCCGCGTCGATAGCCAGGTGGTATTTGAATTGATGCTGAATACGGCGCAAAGACTGGCGAAGCGGCTAGGCGGGGAAATTAGAGGACCAGACCATAATATGATCGATGACGAACAGATAGCGGCGATCAGAAGCAAAATAAACTATTACAACCAAATCTGATTAATTTGAGCGTTGACGATAACAATAAGCGTATCGAAAAGCTCAGGGCGTTAATTAACGAGCATAATTACCGCTATCATGTCCTCGATGACCCATCTGTGTCCGATGCCGAATACGATCGATTATTCAAACAACTGCTGGAACTAGAGCGTGCCCATCCGGAGCTGACTACGCCGGATTCTCCTACACAACGGATTGGTGCAAAACCCCTCGCGTCGTTTCCGGAAATAAAGCATGAAGTCCCCATGCTATCTCTGGAGAATGCATTTACCCCGGAGGACATGCTGGCTTTTGATCGGCGAGTTCGAGAACGTCTCGGAGTCGATGAAGTAGTTTATCTGGCTGAAACCAAGATCGATGGCCTTGCCATCAGTCTCTTATATGAGCACGGTGCCCTCATCAGAGCGGCGACGCGGGGCGACGGGACCAGCGGCGAAGACGTCACCCAGAATGTCAGGACCATCAGGAGTGTTCCTTTGACGTTACGGGGACCTGAAATTCCGGCCTTAATCGAAGTCCGGGGTGAGGTCTATATGAGCAAGGCTGGCTTTCATAAACTGAATCAGGAACAACAAAAGATCGAAAGTAAGGTCTTTGCCAACCCCAGAAATGCGGCAGCCGGCAGTCTCAGACAACTGGACCCGGCTATTACGGCAAAACGCCCGCTGGCGTTTTATGCCTACGGCATCGGCCAGTTCAGTACGGATTTTATGGCGGATACGCATGCCGCCTTGTTACAACAACTTAAGTCCATGGGCATGCCCATCTCTCCTGAAACAAAGACCGTGACAGGTGTTGATGGTTGTTTCGATTTTTACCGGCGAACCGCCAACCGGCGCGCGCAGATACCCTATGAAATTGATGGCGTGGTTTTCAAGGTCAACGATCGCAGGCTACAGGAGCAGTTGGGCTTTATTTCCCGCGCCCCGCGCTGGGCCATTGCCTACAAATTTCCACCGCAAGAAACTGTGACGACGGTACTGGCCATTGATGTACAGGTTGGCAGGACCGGGGCCTTGACGCCGGTAGCCAGACTGGATCCAGTCAGCGTCGGTGGAGTCACCGTTACCAACGCGACCTTACATAATGAAGACGAAATCCTTAGAAAGGATGTACGGATGGGAGACACAGTGGTTATCCATCGAGCCGGGGACGTAATCCCGGAAGTGGTGAGGGTGATCACGGACAGGCGCCCTGCGAAAACCGCAAAGTTTGTCATGCCTGCTCATTGTCCGGTCTGCGGATCGGCCGTCAAAAGAGAAGCAGAGGAAGCCGTCGCCCGTTGCAGCGGTGGTCTGTATTGCCCCGCGCAATGTATCCAGGCCATTCTGCATTTCGCCTCCAGACGAGCCATGGATATTGATGGCCTGGGTGACAAACTGGTGGAACAACTGTTTCAACGGCAACTTATTGCTAATGTCGCTGATCTCTATGGTCTTGCTATTGAACAAATCGCCTATCTCGATCGAATGGGAACTAAGTCAGCCGCCAATCTGATCGCGGCGCTGGAAAAAAGTAAAGCCACTGAATTCGATAGATTTATTTATGCACTGGGGATCAGGGGCGTGGGGGAGGCGACAGCACGAAACCTTGCCATGCATTTTGATACTTTAGAGAAACTCTCCCAGGCGGGTGTCGAGGAACTGGAACGGGTACCGGATGTCGGTCCGGTGATCGCGAACCAGATTAAAAACTTTTTTGATGAAAAACATAATCAGGCGATTATCGATCGGTTACTGGCTGCCGGGATACATTGGGCACCCTCCGCAACCAGCACCACGGCTCAGCGCTTACGAGGCAAGACCTTCGTATTGACGGGAACACTTGCCGCCATGACCCGAGATGAGGCAAAACACAGGTTACAGTCACTCGGTGCCAAGGTTAGCAACAGCGTTTCAAGGAAAACCGATTATGTCGTGTCCGGAGAAGAGACGGGCAGCAAATTACGCAAAGCGAGAGAACTCGGCGTCGCAGTGATTGATGAAAAAAGTTTTCTTAAACTGCTCGAAGAGAAATAGTCGAATAAATTATTAGGACAATAATCTATTGTCCGCCACGACCACACAGTTACGGACCTGTTGTTCAGCCTTGTATAAGGCCGCATCACAGCGTTTTTTATGGGTCTTATATACTTATAATAATCTGATATTTTCCGGATTCAATACGGTATCGGTTGCAGTTTCTGCCGTATTCACGGATGGGTAATCCAGGGAGTAATGTAATCCGCGGCTTTCCTTACGCCGTAAAGCTGATTCGATAATGATAGCTGCAACCAGGGCTAAATTTCGCAATTCGATGAGATTGTTAGTCAATCTGAAATTACCATAGTACTCATGAATCTCGTTCTGTAATAACTGGATACGCCGTTGAGCACGTTGTAGGCGCTTGATAGTTCTGACTATTCCGACGTAGTCCCACATGAAGCGCCGGATTTCATCCCAGTTATGGGAAACCACAACTTCTTCATCAGAATCGGTGACCTGGCTCTCATCCCATTCGGGTAGTGCCGCGGGGCTAGTTACTGACTTGATCTGATTACAAATATCCAGGTAAGAAGAATGTGCGAACACGACACACTCCAGCAGCGAATTACTTGCCATGCGGTTAGCGCCATGCAAACCGGAACATGACACTTCACCGATGGCATACAAACCCGGTATATCCGTTCGTCCGTGTTTATCGATCATGACACCACCACAGGTGTAATGGGCGGCTGGTACAACCGGTATGGGTTCCCTGGTGAGATCAAAACCGTATTGCAGGCAACGTGCATAGATGGTGGGAAAATGGTCGATGATAAAATCACTGGGACGGTGACTGATGTCCAGGTAGACGCAATCGCTACCTAACCTTTTGATTTCATGGTCGATTGCCCGTGCGACGATATGGCAGACACAGTTTCGCCCCTTCGCCACGTAAGGCTTCCGAGATCAGAAAGGATTTGGCCTTGGGATGGTACAGGCAGGTAGGGTGAAATTGTACAAATTCCATGTTAGCGACCCGGCATCCGGCTCGCAAGGCAATGGCTATACCATCTCCGGTACAAATATCCGGATTGCTGGTATAGAGGTAAACTTTGCCGGCACCACCGGTTGCCAACACGGTAAATTTTGCCCCGAAGACCTCCACCTTATGGGTTTGCTGGTCATAGACATAGGCGCCCAGGCAACGCTGCTCTGATTTCCCAAGCTTGGCGGCGGTAATCAAATCAACGGCGGTATGAAACTCGAATAATTCAATATTCGGGTGGGCGCGTACCCGGTGTTCCAGAGTTTTTTCAATTTCCTTCCCGGTAGAGTCCGCGGCATGAATGATGCGGCGGTGGCTGTGCCCTCCTTCCTGATGCAAATGATATTCATGGCCATTGGGATGTGGGTTTTTGGTGAAACTGACACCGATATCAATTAACCATTGGATGCTCTCAACACCATGCTCAACGACAAATCTGACGATATCCGGTTTGCAGAGATTAGCCCCAACCCGCAGGGTATCCTGCACATGCGATTCGATGGTGTCGCTGGTATCGAGTACAGCCGATACACCGCCCTGGGCGTAGAAAGTCGCTCCTTCGGTTAAGGCCGCTTTCGATAAGACGGCAACCGTGGCGGTTTCGGCCAGCTGTAAGGCGAGGCTCAAGCCGGATGCACCACTGCCTATAATTAAAATGTCATGCTGATGTTGGTTGGCTAACATAATTAAGATAGTATAGACATCATCGACGTAACCTATTGAAAAAATGACAATCTTCCATTCGCCCTATAGGCTAATGGGTTTAATTTCCAATGAATCGAAAAGTATTATATATCCAGGCCCCCCTGCATGCGCAGTAATGAAACGGATCAGATTCTGGTTGCAAGAGTACAACAGGGCGATAAAGCCGCGTTTGATGTATTGGTCCTGAGGTATCAGTCCCGAATTAACAATCTGGTTTCGCGCTTCCTCAGGAACCAAAATGATGCCCTGGATATCACACAGGAAGCGTTTTTAAAAGCATATCGGGCCTTGCCGAACTTCAGGGGGGACAGTGCTTTTTTTACCTGGCTGTACCGCATTGCCATTAATACAGCCAAGAATTATCTGACTATGCAGTCACGGCGGGCCGCCGAAGTGGAACAGGATTTGTTGGAAATTGAACAAATTGATGGTGATAATGTTCTAAAGGATCAGGCAACACCGGAACATTTACTTCTGACAGATGAAATTCAAGCGACAATTATTTCAGCCATCGAACAATTGCCCGAGGATCTGCGCGTGGCGATAACTTTGCGCGAGATTGAAGGGTTGAGTTATGAAGAAATCGCGGAGGTTATGGACTGTCCCATCGGCA
>JACVQI010000171.1 GCA_015661095.1 Gammaproteobacteria bacterium | reverse complement strand
TTGCGTGGCTAACAACCCCATACTTTATCAGTCCGGGACTGCTACTAGCAGTTTCGATGATATGGCAGTCTGGATTACCAGACCGTTATTGTTTAACCGCCTGGTTACAGCTGGCCGGCTTCCGTGAGATTCACAATCTGTTTTTTTAAATTACTTAGCTCAAAGCTGACATTGCCATCCTCGTTGTCTTTTAACCTGAAGGTATATCCCGCCAGTTGCGCCAGACGTGCGACCTGATAGAGCCCTATGCCCAGTCCGCTATCGGAATTAACCGGTTCTTTCAGCAGGTTCTTGACGATGGCTGTCTTGATCCTTTTGCCATTATCGGTAACGAGGAGATTGACCGATCCATGATCGCGACT
Source organism: Gammaproteobacteria bacterium (assembly GCA_015661095.1). Classification (GTDB taxonomy): domain Bacteria; phylum Pseudomonadota; class Gammaproteobacteria; order Eutrophobiales; family Eutrophobiaceae; genus JACVQI01. The sequence goes on along the minus strand of JACVQI010000171.1, from coordinate 4,839 downwards.
AACGGCTATTTTTATGCGTAGATCAGTGTCAAGTCGGATTTTTTCCTTGAGGTTTTCCAGCATGTTTTCAATGGCACTGTCGAACAGTTCCACCGGGATCAGAATATCTTCCGTGATCACGGCGGTAAACTCGATGTTCTTCAGCTCGTTCCGTCGGATTAAGTCCTGCCACCAGTCCTTCAGTGGCACTTCCTCCAGTTTGCCCTTATTCGGCGCCTGGAGTTTGTCCAGGGCCAGTTGTAAGCGCTGGGTGAAATATGGCAGTTGCCGTTCCAGCAGTCGTTGCGATACGGATTTGTTATCCGTACCGTTCTGATCATATTGAATGATGGAGGTGACGGCATGCAGGGATTGCAGCAGGTTTTTGATATCGTGTGTGACCCTGGCGCCGGTTTCGTGTATGGCTTTGAGGTGGGCCTGATGGGTTAGTTGCCGTTCCCGTAGTTTGCCGACATAAAAATTGTCAATCAACTGGATCAGCAGTTTTGAGTGCAGGTATAAGGCCGCACCCAGCCAGTTCTTCGAATAAATACTGACGATGAAATTGGGTGTCTTGAATTCAATTTCGTGCCTGCTTATTTTGCCCAGTGTTCCCGGCGTGCCGTCCGTCTGCCACTTGACTCCGACTATCCACGGCATGGTTATCAGGTCCTCGAAGGCCGCTTCCAGAAATTCGATGGGTGTGTGCTGCTGCAGGGACAGGCTGGAGAGGTTGCTGAGCCACTTTTCGAAGGGCGTGCCAATATTAAGCAGGGATCTGGACCACAGTTGTGACAGACCGCTGAAACCGGCCTTGGGTGACAACATCCAGCTGATAAAAAACAGGAATAATGCGATGACGAGCAGGGATTGCATCAGTGCGATCAGATAATCCGAACCCCGCGTATACATGGTCAACAGACTGCCGAAGATTAAAATACAGGTTAAAGCGGCAGTGGAGAATGCATGCAGGATATCAACCGATTGCAGACTGTCGTCATCACTACTGACCGGCAGTGCGGCAATCAGCAGCGGCAGTAATGGTAGTGCATAACTGAATAAATCCCTGTAGTTGGCGGATATCGGAATGCCGAATAACCTGGTTGTACACTCGAGTACGAGTTCCAAAGTAAGAAACAGCAGTGCCAGTATAAAGGTGTTCCGTTCCTGCCGGTTTATGATAACGCGGCCGCCGGCAAACCCGATTAAAATCAACAGCCAGCCAAACATCAACCACCAGTTGAGAAAAGTTACGAAGGCCAGAGTCAGTACAAAAAAGGTCAGGGTATCCTGTATTGATATACGTTCGTCACTACGCCACACTGGTTGCCATATCACGAATAGACCAAGGTGTATCAACATCAGGGCGCGGGACAGCAGGCTGCCAAAATCCAGCCAGATGGAAAAATGCAGGACTTCCAGCATCAGGGCGAGCGTCATCAGCTCCCACCGGCCGCTTAATCTTTGCAAGCGAAAAGCCATGCTGATTGAGGAATTATGTTAAAGCGGATTGGAAAACAGGAGCTGTCATGAATTTTATTTTACAATACTATACTAGTACCTAAAGATAATTTTTATCTGAAATGCTACAAAGCGCCATTATTATCGCCCGATTCACTTTTCTCGAGGCAGTCAGGAACAGACTGTTCAGCCTGGTGCTGGTGGGGCTTGTTTGTATGCTCGGATTGACGGAGTTCATCGGTGAACTGGCAATCACCGAAACGCGACAGGTACAAGCTGCAGTCACTGCCTACGGGTTACGATTGTTCAGCATCTGTGTCATTGGCTTGTTTGTCGTGACCAGTATGGTAAGGGAATTTAATGATAAGGGTTTCGAAATGCTGTTATCGCTGGCCATCACCCGCGGCAGTTACTATTTCGGAAAATTTGCCGGATTTACACTGCTTTCCTTGATTCTGGTTCTGGCCGCCAGCTTGATATTGTCACTTTACAGCCCTGCCTCCGATGTTTTGATTTGGTCTGTTTCACTGATTTGCGAAATCCAGATCATCATCGCCCTGAGCCTGTTGTGCCTGTTCACGTTCAGCAGCATCACCACTGCCTTTGCAGCCGTTATTGCTTTCTATCTACTGTCCAGAAGCATGTCTGTCATACAGCTCATCAGTGGCAGTCCTATACTGGAGACAAAGACGTTCTCACAGGAATTTATTAGTTTTATTCTCGACGCGATAGCCTATTTGCTGCCGGATCTGAGTATTTTTACCAGGAGCGAATGGCTGCTGTACGGGGTTGATTTCCATAATATCCTGCCGGTGCTGGGACAAACTGTGATTTATCTTGTGCTTCTAATGGCGGCTGGCGCATTCGATCTGTACCGCAAGGAGTTTTAGGGTGCCGTCTCGTGAACTACTTTCATTCTTAAACTCCCTCTCCCCCCTAAACGCGGGGGAGAGGTGAGTATTATTACAAGAATCTTGCAGATCATCACACTATACGGAATGAAACTACTCGATCATTTCATAGTAAACCGGGAACGACCCATTAAAGTCGTGCCGGGACTGGTGATAGCAGCCCTGCTGATCGGCTTGTTGGCGCAAATCTCCTGGCATGGTATGCGGCCCGCAGCCACTGCCGGTGCCACGGATTTGCCGCACCCACCTGCCGCGCTTGTAATCCAGGCCATCAGCCTCGGTGAACCGGTGGCCCTGGCAAAAATTCTGATGCTCTGGTTGCAAGCCTTTGATCATCAGCCTGGAATAAGTGTTCCCTATAAAAATCTGGATTACGATCAATTAATAGCCTGGCTGGATACGATACTGACATTAGATCCTAAATCATATTATCCGATGTTGTTGGCGAGCCGGGTTTACGCGGAAGTTCCTGACCAGGAACGACAGAGAATGATCCTGGAATTCGTGTATGAGCGGTTTCTGCAGGACCCCAATCATCGCTGGCCCTGGTTGGCCCACGCGGTCTACGTCGCCAAGCACCGCATGGGTGATTCGGATCTGGCCATGAAATATGCCCGGGCACTGCGCCTGTATGCGACTGACTCTGCAGTCCCGGCCTGGGCCAGACAGATGGAGTTGTTCATACTGGAGGACCTGGGTGATATCGAAGGCGCGAAAGTATTACTGGGGGGGCTGCTGGACAGCGGCGTCATCAAGGATCGGAATGAACTCAGGTTTTTTGAGGAAAGGCTGGACAAACTAGAAGTGGAAAGAGAAAAGTAGAAAGTGTAAAGAGATGAATTAATTATTCAGGATTTCCTCGATCTTGTTCAGCAAACGTAGCCTGGATGGAGTGCAACGGAATCCGGGATTCATTCACCAAAACCTCCTTTATGTTCGTCAACCACTCCTGCCCAATCCAGCGGATATATTCCGGCTTTGACATAGTGATGAAATGTCGAGTGAGGCCGGTCGCAGACCCGCGTTACCAAACCATGCTTCACTGGATTGAAGTGGATGTAATCCACATGCCTCACCAGATCGCTTTCATTGCGTATAGTATATTCCCAATACCGCCGTTGCCACAGGTCGTACTCGCCTTTTTCATTCTTCAACATTTTCACGCCCGCCCGGACCAGGGATCGAGTGAAGCGGGATTTGATCAGGCGCCAGCGCCCTGCGTAGTCATCGTCTCCTGGCGGCAACGACCACACCGCGTGCATGTGATCCGGCATCACCACCATCGCATCGATGCGGAACGGCCGCTCGCGCATTACACTGCGTAAGGTTGGACGCAATTCGACCATATGTTCCACAAGCCTCGTCGAAGTCCGGTCTTGTAACGTGACAGTGAAGAAATAGGTCCCGCCCGCCACGCGGTTTCGTCGATAGGCTACCATGTCAGATGTTCCTTATATAAAATCCCGGATTCCGTTCCACTCCATCCAGGCTACTATTGCTGATTATCCCTACTGTTTGATTAAATCTGGTTTTATATAAATTATATTTTTAGGATTTCCTCGATCTTGTTCAGCATTACCGGGTAGTAGCCATCGTCCTTCCTTTCCATCGTCAGTTGTTTGAAAATCGCCCTTGCTTCTTCCCATTTCTCCTTGTAGTAAAAATCAATACCCTGTTTGTGGTCAGCCATTTGTCGGTGCAGGGTATTATTAACCTGGTCCAGTAAACACAAGGGCTGGAAAATCCTTGAGGATTTATGTTTGCCCTTAACATGCACCGCATCGAGTTCCCGGAACAGGATGCCCGTGCATTCATTCATGGTCGTTTCGCTGACGATGGTCTGTACATTGTATACCCGAGTGAGTCCTTCCAGTCTCGAGGCCAGGTTGACCGCATCGCCAACTACGGTATAAGCGATCCGATACCTGGAACCCATGTTGCATACCTGGAACCCATGTTGCCCACATTCATCATTCCGGTATTCATACCGATCCCCATTTTCGGGCCCGGCCAGCCTTTATTGATGAACTGTTCCGATAAATGCTGAATTTTCTCGTGCATCGCAAAACTGGATAACACGGCGCGCCGGGCATGATCGGCTTGCGGCAGGGGCGCGCCCCAGAATGCCATGATGGAATCACCGATATACTTATCAATGGTGGCGCCGTGTTTGAAGAGGATTTCCGACATGGACGACAAGTATTCATTCAGCAATGCGGAGAGTTGTTTCGGATTAAGCTGTTCGGCGGTGCCGGTAAAATTCTGCAAGTCGCAGAAGAACACCGTTAATCTTCTGGATTCTCCCTCCATGTTGACCTGCCCCGGATGTTTGTTGATTTCTGATACCACGTCCGGCGGCACATACTGGCCGAAGACCTCGATAATTTTCTGCCGGGCGTGCGTTACTCTGAAGTAACTGATGAGGACATTGACCGAATACAGTATGAGGACGGTCAACAGGCTGTATTCCATCGGCACCAGGGTCTGC
>JACVQI010000028.1 GCA_015661095.1 Gammaproteobacteria bacterium | reverse complement strand
ATAGCCTGCTTTCTTGCAGGCTACCCCTACGGGGGCGCTAGCGCGTATCACAAAATCGTAGGGAACAGATTTTACTCGGTACTTCCATGTACCTCGCCTTTCAGGCCATTATGCTTCGCATAATGTTCAAAACCTGTTCCGTACAGTTTTGTGAACAGCAGAAGGATGGCCCGAAGGGTGAATTACAGGGATGTAATGAATAATTTTGATCCCGTCAAAATTGTCAAATCCGTCATCCGGCACCAGTTATAGAATTCAGCTTATATCTGTTCTTCGTCCCATTTATTTTTATCCCATGAACCGCCGTTATCGTATTGGTCGGCGGTTGATAGCCCGTGTTCATTATTTGTCGGCGGATTCCCTGGCCTGGCGTTTGGCGTAGGCTGCCAGCTGTTCCGGCGTCGCCTCTTTATCGTATCTCTTCTTCCATTCCGCGTAGGGCATACCATAGATAATTTCCCGGGCCTCACCGTCGTCCATGGCTATGCCACGATCTTCAGCAGCGGCTTTATACCATTTAGACAGGCAATTCCGGCAGAATCCGGCCAGTATCATCAGATCGATGTTCTGGACTTCGTTATGTTCCCGCAGATGCTGCACCAGGGTACGAAAAACAGCCGCCTCGAGTTCAGTTCGCTCACGCGCTTCCATAATTACCTCCGGATAAAATCTCAGTATTCATTAAAAATCAATTTATTGTATTATGACCACAGTCCGAGCGGGAGAGAAAAAACCTTTATGCCCAATTACAACTGCCTGTTTAATTCGAAGTCTACTGCCGCTATTCAATTGATACCTCGTGCTTTAGTAAGTCTTTTTCTATCTTTTTCCATATTCACTCCCATTATTGTTAAGGCTGATGATGGTTACAGACTTGAGATTATCAAATCCACACAGGAGCTGCGGCTGAAGCGTGGGGAGCAGACCATACAAACCTTCCACATCGCCTATGGTAAGGGCGACAATGGTCCGAAAAGGCACCTGGGTGATAACCGCACACCGGTAGGTTTTTACCGGATCCTGGACTTCAAGCCGGAAAGCAAGTTTTTCTTCTTTATGCAGATCAGTTACCCAAACCTGCTCGACGCCTGGCACGGTTACCAGGATCAAATCATTTCCTCAGCCGAATTCAAACAGATCGCCCTGGCGTTCAAGAACCATGAAATGCCCCCGCAAAATACCAAGCTGGGTGGTTACATCGGCATCCATGGCATAGGGGAAGATTCGACGACCGATAGACTGCTGATACATCAATCAGTTAACTGGACCGAAGGCTGTATCGCTCTCACCAATGAGGAAATCGATATCTTGCGCCAGTACGTCACGAAGGGTACCCCAGTATTTATTCAAAATTAACCGCTTATCGAACAATCAAACCTACCTGCAACAAAATAACTACTGTAATCCCACCCCGACGCAATACATAGAATGTTTCTCACTAATAATTTGTAACTATTTGTTAAATATATACTTATTATCTTAATTATCAGTATAATTTAAGTAATTCATTAAATTCACCAAGTTGACCTTTTCACAATAATTGCTAAAGTAAAAATATCAAAAATTCAATAATATGGATGGATATTTTAATGCTTTATTTTATAAGGATTAGTCTGTGCAGCGTATTACTGTTCTTCGCCCCGGTGGGCAGGACGTGGAATTCCCTGACCGATGACCTGGACCTGACATGCAATCAGAGCAATAACACCACTCTGAACTGTAATTACCGTCCTCTCACCCAGATATCAATTCAAAAAATCAGCGCTGCTAGCGGCCAGGAATCCCTGAGCATCAAGGATGAAACGACCTATCCCGACATCAACACAACCGTGGCAGTACTATTCGTCGTAGATACGAGCGACCCGGCCCGACAAATCGTTATCGAAAAAAATATCAACCATATCGAAAAACTGCTGAGTGCAGGAAAGCCTTATCACAAATTCGGACTTGCCAGTTTTGACAAGGATTTACGGATTGTTGCCCCCATCGGTTCACCACCATCTCAAATCATCTCCGCCGCCCACAGTCTGCGAGCAACGGGGAAAACGACCGAACTCTACCGGAATGTCAGTAAGGCGGTTGCGGCTGTCGCCGCAACAACAGCAAACAGAAAGGCTATCATCGTGTTTTCGGACGGACAGGCGGAAGATCGGGCGTATTTCCACCAGGACGTCATCAGGGCCGCACACCAGGCGAATGTCATTATCAACAGCCTTGGCTATCCTCGCACTATTACTCTCTCAGTTGCATTACAAACGATACGGCGGTTCAGTGAGGAATCCGGTGGAATCTATGTTGAGGCGGATAACAATTTCAACCTACCTGATACATTTTTGCTTGATCCTTTCAGTAATATTGATCGAGGCGGTGAATTTACTGTGGACCTGGCGCCAGTTTTAGGGGCAGGTGCAGCCGCAAGTAGTGAAATTACGCTGACACTGGAATCTGCATCGGGAAAGTTCAATATTAATGTCCCCGTCACCAATCGAACCTCTACCAAACCGGCAGAAACGGTCCCGCAGCAACCACAACCGATCCGGATAGTCGCGCCAGTCCAGGAGCCACAGAAAATCGATGTCTGGCTCTGGTATGGCATCCCGGTGGCATTCCTGATCCTGATTGTCCTGACACTGATCATTCTTGCCGTAACCTACCAGCAACTGAGAACACCCAAGAGCAATGCCGGGAAAACCGGTACCACTGTCTATAAACCCTATGCCTATCTTGTGGTACAGGACGAATCCGGAATACGCTATCCAATCACCAACACCACCTGGCGCATCGGCAGGACCAGAGACAATGAATTACCTCTGAATGACAAGTCCGTTTCGCGCCGGCATGCCGAGATCCAGCGCTACAGTAATGGCAAGTTTGTCATTTTCGATGTCGATTCCCTGAATGGTGTATTCGTCAATTCCGAACAGGTGAAAAAGAAAAAACTGGAAGAAGGTGACATTATCGAAATAGGTGATATCTACCTGCGCTTCACCACCCGCCCTGCTGATTTTCCGGTTGAAGAAGATACGGTATTGCAAAATACCCGAACGCCGTTAACACACTAAATTGCTAAGGGACGAATTTTCATACTGGAAAAATCCGCTCCATCCCCTCCCATCTGATCTGCCAGCTTGGCTCGTCATGTTGCCCGATAAATTCCTGAGCGATCCATTTCCCGGGCACAGCCGCCAATCTGCCATTGATATAAAGCAGCGGAATCCGGTCGCGCAACCAGGGCGGTACTCCCTGGTCCTGTAACAATTTCTTCAGCTCGTGGTGATAGTCACGTCCCGCTGGTTGTATCGTCTCACCGCCGGAGCGGTATCTTATTTCCAAGCTGTTATTGCGGCAATGACTGGCTTTTATACCCTGACCCTGGCCTAGCCTGGCGAATAATCTGCCGTGCAGGACCGTTAAGGGTTGTTCCAGATCCCAGGTAATTATCTGTTCCGGATCATGTTTGCTGAGTGGTGTGGCCGCATAGAGATACTCCCGATAACGCCGGACTTCGGCGCCAGGCCAGGTAACACAGGGCGTGGCATCCGCACCTGAATTGACCACATCTTCGATAATGTGATGCATATGCCCCGCGTCCGGCAACGGCAACTGTAACAAATGCAACCAGTAGCGCAGCACATTCTTCTGTCTGTATAAATTGAGACTCTTGAGAATATTGTTATTTATTTTGACCAGACTGTCAGCATCAGCTATGCCGGCCAGATCGAGCCGGGCCAGTTGATCCTGTAATTCAGAAACCTCGGCCTGGTGCTGGGAGGCCCTCGCCAACGTGGTAATCACTCCCGGCCAGTGCTGTTTAATCACCGGAAACAACTGATGCCGGATATAGTTGCGATCAAATCCGGTATCCTGATTGCTCTCATCTTCGATCCAGTGCAGGTCATGTTGTAATGCATATTGCCGCAGATCCAATCGGGAAAAATCCAGTAGTGGCCGGCAATGCCAGCCTTGACCGAATGATTGTGTTACCGGCATGGCCGCCAGCCCCGCCGGACCGGCACCACGAAACAACTGCAAGAGCAAGGTTTCCGCCTGATCATCTTTATGATGGGCAGTTAACAATATCCGTTCCTCTCCAATGTGTTCGGTGAGTACTGCATATCGTTTGCGCCTGGCCCATGATTCCGGACTTTCTCCCGGCGGACACCTGGCGTCAATTTCAATTATGTCCAGTTTCACTCCGAGGATTGAGCAAATCTCACGACAGTGGCGTGCCCACGACCCGGCATGACTACTGATGCCATGATTGACATGAACTGCCGAGATTGGCGCCGTTAAGTCGTCTTTCAGATTTACCATGGAATGCAGCAGAACATGGGAATCCATCCCCCCACTGAATGCAATGATATAGCCTTGGCAAATCGGCAGGGATTTCAGAACAGCCAACAGCCTGGCGCTGGAATAGGTTGATGCCGACAACGGTTTATTGAACGAAACCCATGGTGCGTAATTTTTTCCGTCTTGATTCCAGCAGTTCTTCCCGGTCACGTGCCTGCAACCTGGCAAGGTTGGTCAAGAGCGCCTGCTTGATCCTGTCCGCCACCAGGTCATAGTCCCGATGTGCGCCTCCCAGCGGCTCCTCTATCATTTCGTCGACCAGCCCCAGCTCCCGCAATCGCGCAGTGGTGATGCCCATGGCTACAGCCGCTTCCGCGGCCTTCTCGGCACTCTTCCATAAAATGGAAGCACAACCTTCCGGTGAAATGACTGAATAAGTGCTGTATTCAAGCATGATCAGGCAATCCGCGATGCCGATAGCCAAGGCCCCGCCGGATCCCCCCTCGCCAATGACCGTCGCGATAATGGGTGTTTTCAATCCTGACATCACCAGCAGGTTTCTGGCGATGGCCTCGCTTTGACCACGTTCCTCCGCGCCGATACCGGGATAGGCCCCGGGCGTGTCGATAAAGGTCAACACCGGCAATCGGAACCTTTCCGCCAGCTCCAGGATACGCAAAGCCTTGCGGTAACCTTCCGGTCTGGGCATACCATAATTCCGATGTATCCTCTCCTTGATATCCCTGCCCTTCTGGTGTCCGATAATGGCAACCGCCGTGGTATCCAGCCGCGCCAGTCCCGCGACAATGGCGTGATCATCGGCAAAGCTGCGATCGCCATGCAGCTCCTGAAAATCGGTAAATATCCTGTCGATATAATCGAGGGTATAGGGCCGCTGCGGATGTCTGGCTACCTGTGAAATCTGCCAGGGGGTAAGACCCGTAAAAATCGACTGAGTGAGTTCCCGACTGCGTTTTTGCAGGCGGGTAATCTCTTCGTTGATATTGATATCCGCATCGCTGCCCAAATAACGTAATTCTTCAATCTTTGCTTCCAGTTCAGCGATGGGTTGTTCGAATTCGAGAAAATTCATCAGTAGCCAGTATTAATTTAAATTTACATTATGATAATCGAGCCGGACGTTTTCTTCACCAATTAATGCTGACAGGTCCTCGATTAATTGATCATTCAACTCGATATGCCATTGTTGTCCCAGATCGAGACGACCGACAGCCCGGCCATTATCGTATTCAATGGATACAGGCCGGGTATGCTTTGCGTAAGGTAATAACGAGTGCTTGATCTCGGCAATTGTACCGTTTGCCAGCATCGTTTTGTCCAGTTTCAGCTTCAGGCTGGCGAAATCATTGCGAACTTTATTCAAATCGTGCACGGAATCCGCCTTGATGTAGTACCCGAAATCATAATAATCATCAACCAGTGCCTCGCCTCGGACAATGATAAGATTATCGGTGATCAGCAAAGACCGGTATTTCTGATACACCTCGGAATACAAGGTTAAATTCACGCGGGCGGTCCTGTCATCGAGGCGTATTTCCGCCATTCGCCCCCGCATACCGGAACGTGTTCGAATGTTTTCAATATAGCCAGCGACGATAACCCGGCCTGGTTTTACATCCCGCAGCTGCGTGGTGATGATGCAGGCCAGTTCCTGCTGGTAACGGGTGATGGGATGTCCTTCCAGATAGAACCCCAGGGTTTCCTTCTCTCCAATCAAGCGTTCATGTTCGCTCCAGTCATCCACATATATAAACGGTGCATCAGATCCAGAGGTTGCAATCTGCATTTGTTCCCGCGTTGTTTTTATATCCAGGCCAAACATATCGTTCTGGCCGGTATTTTTATTCGCGCTGTGTTGTTCTGCCAGTTGCATGGCCTTGCCGAGGCTGGCCATCATGCTGCTGCGCCCCGGCCCCAGTTCATCCGTGGCGCCGGAGCGGATTAATGCCTCGAGCACACGCTTGTTCACTTTTCTGGCATCCACGCGCTTGCATAAATCGAACAAGTCTCTGAAATTTCCACCGCTTTCCCGTTCCAGAAGGATACTTTCGATAGCCGACCGGCCGACACCCTTGATGGCGCCGAGACCAAAGCGTATCGATGCCACATCAATGACGTGAAATTTGAAAACGCTGACATTGACGGACGGCGGTAATAAATTGATTTGCATACGCCGCAATTCCTCCCTGAGCGTAACAATCTTGTCGGTATTATCCATATCCGATGACAGGACAGCCGCCATGAACGCGGCCGGGTAATGCGCCTTCAGCCAGGCGGTCTGGTACGCCAGCAGTGCATAGGCCGTCGAATGTGATTTGTTAAAGCCGTAACCAGCAAACTTTTCCATTAAATCGAAAATATATGTGGCGAGCCGGTTGGTCACGCCGTTCTTGATCGCGCCATCGACAAATATGTTTCTTTGCTTGGCCATTTCTTCCGGTTTCTTTTTGCCCATCGCACGCCGCAGGATGTCCGCACTGCCGAGGGTGTATCCCGCCAGCTTCTGCGCGATCTGCATGACCTGCTCCTGATAGAGGATAACCCCATAGGTCGGCTTCAGGATATGTTCCAGTGCAGGATGCAGATAATCCAGGGAGGCTTGACCGTGTTTTCGTTCCACGAAGTCGTCAACCATGTTCATGGGCCCGGGCCGGAATAACGCCACCAAGGCGATTAAATCGTTGAAATTATCCGGGTGTAAACGCTTGATCAATTTCCGCATCCCATCCGATTCAAGCTGGAAAATCGCCGTCGTATCCGTTTTCTGGATCAAGCTTAACGTTGCCTTGTCATCCAGTGGGATCCTGTCAATATCGATTTTTTGTTTCGGGGCAGTGACCAATACCTGATTCGCATCCTTGATGGCATTGTCGATGATAGTGAGAGTGCGTAATCCCAGAAAATCAAACTTGACCAGACCGATGGCCTCAGCATCACCCATGTCGAACTGTGTGGTCGTCACCGTGGAGCCCTGTTCACAATACAGAGGCATGTAATCCGTTAAGGCCCGCTGGGCGATGATGATACCCCCGGCGTGTCTGCCGGCATTACGGACCAAGCCTTCGAGTTTGCGAGCCAGATCGATGAGTATTCTGACTTCCTCCTCCTCTTCGTAGCGTTGCGCCAGTAATTTTTCCTCCTCCAGGGCCCGCTCCAGCGTCATATTGAGTTCAAACGGCACCAGTTTGGCAATCTGGTCGACATAACCATATGGATGCCCCAGCACGCGACCGACATCGCGGATCACAGCCTTGGCTGCCATGCTGCCGAAGGTAATGATCTGCGACACATGATCGCGCCCATAGCGCTGGGAGACATAATCGATGACTTCATCGCGCCGGTCCATGCAAAAATCCACGTCAAAATCAGGTAATGAAATCCGTTCCGGATTAAGAAAACGCTCAAACAATAACTCATACCGCATCGGATCGAGTTCCGTGATTCCCAGGACATAGGCCACCAGAGAGCCCGCTCCGGAACCGCGGCCGGGCCCCACCGGAATACCCTGGTCTTTCGCCCAGCGGATGAAATCAGCGACAATGAGAAAATAACCCGCAAATCCCATGTTGGTGATGACCCCCAGTTCGTGCTCCAGTCGTTGCGGGTATTTTTCCAACTCAATTTTCTGAGCTATCCCGTAAGTTTGAAAGTCCCGCAGGCGTTGATTTAAACCCAGTTCCGCTTTATGCCTGAGCCAGGATTCCTGCACATATCCGCCCGGCGCTGGAAACTCCGGAATATAATAATTGCCGAGACTGAATTCCAGGTTACAGCGTTTTGCTATACGCCAGGTGTTGGCCACCGCCTCGGGTATATCCCGAAACAACTCCTGCATTTCCGCCGGCGTCTTCAGATATTGCTGTTCACTGTAGGCACGCGGCCGGCGTTTATCATTCAACACCATGCCCTGCTGGATGCAAACCCTGGCTTCATGCGCTTCATAATCATCACGTTCGATAAATCGCACATCGTTGCTTGCCACCACCGGCACGGCCATGTCCGCGGCCAATCGCAAGGCCTCGCGCACATACAGGTCCTCACCCTGTCGTCCGGTCCGTTGTAGTTCCACATAAAACCTATCCGGAAACAAGTGTCGCCACTGCGCCAGGTTGGCTTTGGCAGCCTCTGGATTGCCATGCAGTATCGCCTGGCCGATATTTCCGTCACGACCGCAGGATAATGCGATTAATTCAGCCGTATTGTGGTCCAACCAGGTAATTTCGACATGTGGTAACCCCTGGATCTGTCCCTCAGTGTAGCTGCGTGTTATCAATCGGGTCAGGCTGCGGTAGCCGGTGTTATTTTGACACAGCAGTACCAGATTCCCATCCGGCTTACCGTCCCTGCAAATACGTAATTCGCAACCGATAACAGGCTTGATCCCGGAGCTCAGTGCTTGCCGGTAAAACTTTATCAGCGAAAATAAATTGCCTTGTTCGGTGATGGCCAATGCCGGCATCATGGCACCGGCTGCTGCCTCCAATAATGGTTCAATACGAATCAATCCATCCTGGATGGAGTACTCCGAGTGCAAATGGAGATGTACGAAGGTTTCCTGCATCACAAATACCGCCGCACCGGTCCGAATGATCGCCGGTGTATGGCGCAGATGCCCTGGCTCGCAAGCGCCTCTAGATGTTGCCGTGTCGGATAGCCCTTATGCCGCGCAAAGCCGTAACCGGGGTACAATCGATCCATCTCTTCCATCTCCAGATCTCGACTGACCTTCGCCAGGATGGATGCCGCGCTGATAGCAGTGATCGTCTGGTCACCGCGCACTATGGCCCTGACCTGGCAATCAAGTTCAGGACAATGATCGCCATCCACAAGCACCAGTTGCGGCGCGATGGTCAGAGCCGCAACGGCCCGCCGCATGGCCAGCAAACTGGCCTGCAGAATATTGATATCATCAATTTCATTGATGTCCGCACGACCGATACCCCAGCTTAGCGCTTTAGCCTTGATTTCCTCCGCCAACCGTTCCCTGGCCATGGCTGTCAGTTGCTTGGAATCCTTAATACCGGCGATGTCCCGATCCTCGTGCAGGATGACCGCAGCAGCGATGACCGGCCCCGCCAATGGCCCGCGCCCCGCTTCATCGACGCCTGCGGTCAGCTGTGCAGCCCGCCCTATCATGTCAAGCTGCATCATTGCGGCTGAACCAGACTTAATGTGAGTCGGCTGGCGTTGTCCGCGGCGTCCATTAACAACCCCTTATGTAGCTCCGTAAACTTTCGCGCCAGTGCTGTCGATGCTTCGTTATCATCCAGCCAGTACAGGATCTCCGCTGCCAGACGATCCGGGGTACAGTCAGCTTGCAAACATTCGGGGACCAGCCGGGTCCCGGCTAACAGATTTGGCAGAGACACATATTTCACCCTGACAAGCATCTTCAGCAACCAGTAGGAAATCCAGTTAAGCTTATAGGCTACCACCATCGGTTTCTTAAACAACATCGTTTCCAGGGCGACTGTACCGGATGCCAGCAATACGACATCAGCGGCCTCCAGCACATCATGTGATTGACCCTTAAATAATGTAATAGGCAGGTCATCCAGATCCAGTTTATCTATGGTCGCCCGCATGGTCGCGATGGCATTATCGTCGATCAGGTTACTGACGAAATGAATATCGTGCCGGGATTTCCGGCATTGTAGTGCCGCCAGTAAAAACGGAGTTGTGAGCCGGTTGACCTCCATCGGCCGACTGCCGGGCATCAGGGCGATGACGGTCTTATCCTGGGGTAATCCCAGCCTGGTACGGGCAGCGGCTGGATCGGGCCGTAGTGGTATCTGATTCGCCAGAGGATGGCCGACACAAATGGCCTGCAAACCCCGTTCCTTATAATAGGTTTCTTCGAAAGGAAACAGTGTTAGCATCAGGTCGACGGACCGGGCAATTTTTTTCAACCGGTACTCCCGCCAGGCCCAGACCTGTGGGCTGACAAAGTGTACCGTCTTAATTCCCATGGTCCTTAGGCGTCTCTCGACTTCCAGATTAAAATCAGGCGCATCCACACCAATAAATATATCTGGCGGTGAATCTGTAAAATGTTTGATGAGATCCCGGCGCATACCGGCTATTTTCAAATATTTACCCAGTACCTCCACCAGCCCCATCACCGAGAGCATTTCCATTGGATATAAAATCCGGCAGCCAGCCTCCCGCATGCGTGGACCACCAACTCCTTCCGTCTCGAGGTTGGGCTCGCGTTTAACCAGTGCCTTGATCAAGGCTGCGCCCAGATAGTCCCCGGAAGCTTCCCCGGCCACTATGCCGATTCGTAATTTCTGACTCTCCACGAGCGCTAGATTAACGCACGATGCCCCGACTGGATCCGGCAATGAAGTTCGCAAAGCAGGCAACTTCCTCACACGCATCAGCCAGAGGCGTCAGCCTTTGCAATGCATCCTTTAAAACCAATCCTTCGCGATAAACTATTTTATAGGCCTGGCGCAATAATTTAATGGTATCAGCGGAAAAGTTGTGCCGCTTTAATCCTTCCTTGTTCAGACCCGATGGTTTCGCAACATTTCCGGAAACTATCAAATACGGCGGAATATCTTTAACGACTACTGAGGCTATGGCGGTAAAACAATGTCTACCCAGCCGGCAAAACTGATGCACGCCGGTAAATCCACCGAGTATGACATAATCATCGACCTGGACATGACCGGCCAGCGTGGCATTGTTGGCGAAAATTGTGTGACTGCCGACGCTGCAATCATGAGCAATATGAACATAGGCCATGATCCAGTTGTTATCGCCGATCCTGGTGATGCCCCCGCCAGCCGCCGTACCACGGTTGATGGTACAAAACTCCCGGATGGTATTATCGTTTCCGATTTCCAGAACGGATGCCAATTCACCCTGGAATTTCTTGTCCTGCGGGTCTTCCCCGATCGAACAGAATTGATATATACGGTTGTTTTCGCCGATGCGCGCCGGACCTTTAATGACCGTGTGCGGTCCGATAGAAGTACCCTTATGGATCTCTACCTGTGCACCGATGATTGCATATGCATCGACATCAACACCCTCATCGATCCTTGCTTCAGGATGGACAATGGCACTGGCGGCTATCAAACGTCAGGTTCCACGACAGTGGTGAGAAATTCGGCTGAGGCGACAGTCTTGTCGGCGACCGTGGCCTTAGCTGAAAATTTCCAGATATTTCTGCGTACCGTCAGAAAATCGACCTTCAACAGCAACTGGTCTCCCGGTACAACGATATGCCGGAAGCGCGCCTTGTCGATACCGACGAGATAATACAATGAACCGTCCTCAGGCCGATCCTGCATGGACAAGTTTCCAAAAATTGCTGACGCCTGCGCCATCGCTTCAACGATAAGTACGCCGGGCATGATCGGTTTGGTGGGGAAATGTCCCAGAAAAAAAGGCTCGTTCATGGTGACATTTTTCAGGGCTGTCAGGTATTTATCTTTCTCAAAAGCAACAATCCGATCGATAAGCAGGAAAGGATATCGGTGCGGCAGATAATTCTTTATGACATTAATATCCAGCGGGGTCATTAAATTTTCCTAAGCGCTATTGATCAGATTTATTGATTAATGCTTCCAGTTTTTTCAGACGCTTGATGAATTCATCGAGATATTTGAATCGGACGACATTTTTCCGCCATATCCTGTTTTCCATGATATTCAGTCCGGCGGAGTAAACTCCCGGTTCCTTGATGGTATTGGAAACTCCGGACATGCCGGTTATCGTCACATGGTCCGCTATACTGATATGTCCGCTAATGGCAGACAGCCCCCCTATCAGACAATGCTTTCCAATCGTGACGCTTCCAGCAACAGCAACACACCCAGCTATCGCCGTATGGGCACCGACAACGACATTATGGCCGATCTGAACCTGATTATCGATCTTTACTCCATCTTCTATCACGGTATTATCGATGGCGCCCCGATCGATGGTCGTATTGGCGCCGATTTCCACATCATCGCCGATGATGACACTGCCCAATTGCGGTATTTTCAGCCACTTGCCCTGATCATTGGCGAGACCAAAACCATCGGCGCCTATCACCACACCAGGATGCAAGATTGCTCGCTTGCCTATCTGCACATGGTGGCAGAGTGTCACATTGGCAACGAGTCTGGTGCCTGTGTTGATGACCACGGCTTCATTTATAACGCAACCGGGACCGATATACACTCCGTCATCGATACGCACACCCCTGGCAATGACTGTGTTTGGACCAATAAAGGCACTAGCTGCGATGATCGCATCATCGCTCACGCAGGCATGCTCGCTGATCCCCGGCGTAAATGTCACCTCGGGGAACATTAACCGGATGGCTTTTACATAAGCGAGATATGGATCGACAACAATCAGTGCGTTGACGGGACACTGTTTGGCATCCTCCGGGCCAAGAATAACAGCCCCAGCCCTGGTGGAGCTTAAGTAAGGAAAATAACGCCGGTTAGCGAGGAAGCATAAGTCAGACGGGCCAGCCTTCTGTATGGTTGCGATGCCGGTGATGACGCAATCCGCCTCCCCCTGGAGATCTGCGGCTATGGCATCAGCGATTTCCCGGAGCGTATGGGCCACTCAGCAACTCTGTTATCTTGCTACTGCTTTGTAACGCGGCCCTACGGTCATAATCTCCGTCAAGAATCTCCTAAACTAAACATTAAATCCGGTGTTTGCTGTCTGCAATCATTTTTTCGGCGCAGCAGCCGGTGCGGGTGCTGGGGCCGGGGCCGGGGCTTTGGCCCGCAACTGATCGATTACCTGCTGCGTGATATTCACTCTGGCGCTGGCATGGATGACGCCATCATACAAAACAATGTCATAATTATTCTGTGTAGCCACGATGCGCACGGCTTCTATGATATCTTTTTGAATTTTGGAAACTTCCTCATTTTGCCGGAAGTTCAGATCTTCCCGGAACTGGTCCGACTTGCGCTTTAATTCCCGGCGTTGGGCGATGATATCCCGCTCCAGTTTCGACCGTTCCGCCTCGCTCATAATGGCACTGTCCTTGGTCATGCGATCTTCCGCATCCTTTAATTTTTTCTGCATTACCACCAACTCCCTGTCTACAGGTTCAAATTCCTTTTGCAGCTGGGCACGCATGGCGGCGGCTTGGGGCGACTGCTCCATCAACTGTAATTGATTGACCACGCCGATTTTGTAATCTTCAGCGGCAACCATCGCCGCCATACCTAAACTCATTACTGTCACCAGCATTAACTTACGAATCGTTTTCAAAGGCCTACTCCACTATCAGATGATGATTAAAAAGACGTTCCAAAATTAAATTGAAACATTTGTATTTGGTCAAAGGGTTGCGTATTAAAAGGCTTCGCCCAACTGGCGCTCACCACGCCGAATGGCGATATCCAGGTTCCCCCGATGCCAATCGAATACCGCAATTTACTCAAATCGATATCCTGTTTTGTGTATATTAAAGACCCAAAAGGATCGCTGGGATTAATTCTGCTGGTATAGCCATAAACATTACCGGCATCAAAAAACATGCTCAGCCTGACGGAATCAGCGGCTTTTTTGATAAATGGTACGGGAAACAGTAACTCCGAGCCGCCCACAAGTTTCATATATCCCCCCAGAGGATTACCAAAGGAATCCTTCGGGCCCAGCGTATTTTCCTCAAAACCCCGGACCGTTCGTGGTCCACCAGCATAAAAATTCTCAAAAAATGGTAGAATATCAGTATCACCGTAACTATCGCCATATCCTACCTCACCTTTCAGGGAGAATACAAACTTCCAGAAGGCCGGCCTGAAGTACTGACCCTTGTAGGTAATTTTATAGAATTCCAGCGGATTACCGAAGGACGGCACAGAGATCTCGGAGGAAAGGCGATGCTGTGAACCCCGGTTCGGAAAAGTTGCGTCATCGCGGGTATCGTAGGCGAATGCCGCAGTCAGTCGTAACACATCGAATTGATCACCTTCCCGGTTGATAAAATCCTGAACTTCGTATGCGTAGAATCCATCCTCGGACAGATTGGTATTTTCATAATTCAACCCGGCGAAAATGGTATTGTTCTCGGAAATCGGTATCCCGAACATAAATCCACCGCCGTAGATCCGGTTATCAAACGCGGTGATAAAGGCGAACTGAATCCGCTTGCCGCTGCCGAGGAAGTTGTCCTGAGCAATGCTGGTCTGGATGATCAAACCCTGGATTTGCCCATACCCCAGACCTGCAGTGAATTCGCCAAAGGCCTTCTCTTCGACCGTGTAATTAACGTCGACCAAATCAGTGGCGCCGGCAACTGCCGGAGTTTCAACATTGACTTCCTCAAAATATCCCAGACGCTGCAGGCGTTCCTTGCCGCGTTCGACCATGGGGGTAGAAATCCACGCGCCTTCCTGTTGCCGCATCTCCCTGCGCAAGACTTCGTCGCGGGTTTTATTATTACCCATGAAGGTTATTCTTCTCACATAGACCCGTTGGCCCGGATCGACAAAAAACGTAATGGCGACGGTTTTATCCTCTTCATTGATATCTGGTATAAAATTGACATTGGCAAAAGCATAGCCTTCATGACCAAGTCTGTCCGTCAGGAACTTTGTCGAATCAGTGACAGACTTCAGAGAAAAGAGGTTATTCTGACGGGCCACGATGTATAGAAACAGCTCCTCCTCCGGCAGGATGAATTCCCCGGCCAGCTTTATACCGGAGACCATGTATTGCACACCTTCCGTGATGTTAATCGTAATATAGATTTCCTTGCGATCCGGTGTAAGTTCGACCTGAGTGGAATCGATATCGAAATTGATGTAGCCGTTATCCCGGTAGTGCGAGGCCAGCTTTTCCAGATCACCGGCGAATTTCTCGCGTGAATACTGATCGGTCTTGGTAAGAAATGATATCAAGGTCGGCCCGGTTAATTCGAATAAATCAAGCAAGCCCCCCTCCTTAAAGGCATGATTACCGACAATATTGATTTGCTTGATGCGCGCTGCTTTACCTTCGGAGATGTCAACTCTGACACCAACCCGGTTATTGCCCAAAGGAGTTACCGTGGATTCAATCTTGACGCCATATTTACCCCGGGATGTATATTGCCGCCGTAATTCCCGTTCGAGCTGGTCGAGTTGAGACTGGTTAAATACCTGCCCCAGCGAAAAACCGATTTCATCCAGACCTTTCATCAAATCCTCGGTCTTGATATCGTCGTTTCCAGAGATATCGATGCTGCCGATGGCGGGCCTTTCCTTGACGATTACCACCAGGACATCGCCATCGCGCTCCAGGCGCACATCATCGAAGAAGCCGGTGCCGAACAAGGCCCTGACCGATTCCGTTGAAATTTCATCGTTGAAGGTATCGCCGATTTCCACCGGCAGATAGTTGAAAATCGTACCCGGTGTCATGCGCTGCAGACCTTCTACCCGGATATCGTCGATGACGAATTCCTGGGCAGTGACGTTGGCAGTGACAGTCACCAGCAGGATCAAATTAAGATAATGAAGAACCTTTATTATCTTCATGTTTTTCATGGAATTTTTATATGTAATCTTATCCGATCAAGCGAATTATATCATTATAAAAGGCAATCCCCATCAACCCAATCAGGATAGCCAGCCCCACCTGTTGACCGATCCCCTGGGCCGTTTCTGACACAGGGCTGCCCTTGACGATTTCAACCAGGTAATACATCAGGTGCCCCCCATCCAGTAACGGAATAGGCAACAAGTTTAACACTCCCAGACTCAAACTGACGACAGCCAAAAATCCCAAAAATATCGCCAGGCCCAATCCGGCCGACTGGCCGGCGTATTGGGCAATGCTGATCGGGCCGCTTAAATTCTTGATGGATGCTTCGCCGGCGATCATTTTCGCCAGTATCCGCAAGGTCATAATGGACATTTCCAGCGTCCGATCCAGCGCTTTCAGCAGGGCTCTACCGACAGAATAGGACTGTATGGCCGCCAGCACATTCGGCTCAATGATCGCATCATAAACGATAGTCCCGACCCGGCCGACCGTAACTCCGGCCTCATTGACCACTTGTGCCGGTATCACATCGATAGAAAGTTTCCGGTCCGCACGCTGAACTTCGACTTCAATCGATCGTTCCGCCTGCTGTTGTACATATTTCACCCATTCGGAGGCATTACTGATGGGCTGAGTGTCCGCGGACAGCAATTGATCGCCTGGCTGGAGACCGGCCTTTTGTGCGGCGCTGTTTCCCTCGACATCTCTGACCATCACCCTGACCTTGGGATAAGCCGGGGTCAGGCCGAGTTCTCCTAATAAATCGCCACCTGCCATGCTATCGATTGAAACTTTTCCAAGAGCCAGGTCAATATACCGTTCGGAGCCGCGTTCAGTCCTGACCAGCAGTCGGGCTTGTTGACCGGCGATAACCCTGGCTACAAATACATCGATAACACTGGACCAGGTGGGTGTTGTGTACTCGTCAACCTTGATAATTTCTTCCCCGCCCTTGAGACCGGCCTGCATGGCCAGGGAATCCGCTTCTACGGCACCAATGACCGGTTTTAATCCGGCCACACCGGTCATATACATCAACCAGTAAGCGCAGATGGCAAAGATAAAATTAAATACCGGCCCGGCCAGAACTATGGCTATGCGTTGGTGGGCTGGTTTATTGTTAAAGGCGTGTTGCAGTTCATCGGGTTGAACTGCTCCCTCCCGTTCGTCGAGCATCTTGACATAGCCGCCCAGCGGCAGGGCTGCGATGACAAATTCACTGGCGTCGGGGCCAAACCGGCGTGTATAAATCGGCCGGCCGAAACCGAGGGAAAAACGCAGGATTTTTACGCCGCAGCGACGGGCCACCCAGTAATGGCCAAATTCATGGAAGGTGATCAGCAGACCCAGTGCGAAGATAAAGGCAATGAGCGCCTGCAGAAAATCAATCATTAGAAGTATGGTGAAGAGTGGGGAGTGAGGAGTGAGGTGTAATCACGGAATTCACGCCGCCAGTGCCCGGATCGCCTCATGCGCATATTGTCTGGCATGATTGTCCGCCTGCAGAATATAATCCAGGGTGCTGGCCGGGCCCGAACTGACATGTTCCAGGGTCATTTCCACAATCCTCGGAATTTCCGTAAAACGGATACGGCGATCGAGAAATTTCGCCACGGCGATTTCATTCGCGGCATTGAGGATGGTGGTCGCCGTCCCGCCGGCCTGCATGGCCTGTGCTGCCAGTCGCAGACACGGAAACCTGACGTTATCCGGGGGATAAAAATCCAGTCTGGCCACATCGAACAGATTCAAGCGTTCGACCCCCGACTCGATTCTTTCCGGCCAGGCCAGGGCGTGGGCTATTGGTGTCCGCATATCCGGATTTCCCAACTGCGCCAACACGGACCCATCCGTATATTCCACCAGGGAATGTATGACGCTTTGCGGATGCAGTACCACCTGAACCGAAGCCGGAGTGGTATCGAATAACCAGCAGGCTTCGATGACTTCCAGTCCCTTGTTCATCATGGTCGCGGAATCGACCGAAATTTTCCGGCCCATGACCCAGTTCGGATGGGCGCAGGCTTGTTCCGGCGTGACATCCTGTAATTGCGCCAGGTTTTTATCGCGAAAGGGGCCGCCAGAGGCGGTGAGCAGGATGCGGGTGACGCCCGCGGCCCGCAAACCACTGCTGAAATTCGCCGGCATGCACTGAAATACGGCATTATGTTCACTATCTATCGGTAATAACTCGGCCTGGTTTTCATGAATTGCATCCATGAACAGCCTGCCGGACATGACCAGGGCTTCCTTGTTGGCCAGCAGCACCCGTTTACCGGCATGCGCCGCGGCCAGTGTTGGCAGCAACCCCGCCGCTCCGACGATGGCCGCCATGACATAATCCGTTTCCGGTAACGAAGCGATTTTACTCAGCCCCTCGGTACCGGATAACACCTCGATATCGGGACGCTCCGATTGTAACGACGCGCTTAACCTTGTGGCACTGTCAGGGTCCGCCATCACCGCATAGCGGGGTTGCCAGCGTAGGCATTGTTGCAGCAGGCCGTTCACGTCTTTGTTCGCGCTGATGGCGATAAGTTCATATTTGTCCCGATGCCGTGACATGACATCCAGCGTACTGACGCCGATACTGCCCGTGGACCCGAGAATGGTTATCCCCTTCATCATTCGAATCCCAGCCTCAGCCATAATCCGGCCAGGAAAATCGGGGCCGCGGCGGTCAGGCTGTCGATGCGGTCCATCACGCCCCCATGTCCGGGGAAAATGCCACCGCTATCTTTCACGTTACCTAGACGTTTGAGCAGGCTTTCCATCAAATCCCCCACGATCGACCCCATTACCGTTATTGAACATATTAACGAAAATATAATTATATCAGGAACTTGCATTTGAGTCGCCAGGGCGAAAAGGGCGCTGGCCAGGGTGCTGACCAGGATTGCCCCCAGCACCCCTTCCCAGGTTTTTCCCGGGCTGATGACGCTGGCCAGGCGGGTTTTACCCCAGCGCTGGCCGGAAAAATAGGCTGCACTGTCAGCCAGCCATATCAATGCCAATAAAAAGATGACATAAATCCTGCCTTGCGGATGATTACCATGCAGCAGCACCAGACTCAGCCAGGCAGGGACCAGGGTCAGTACGCCTATCAAGGCTTTCAGATAGCTCGCGCCCAGGTTGAGCGTACCGCGCCGTTGCTGCACGATCACCAATAGCGTCGCCACCACCCACCAGAGCAAAGTCAGCGCGATGAACCAGCCTGCGAGTGATGTTTTACGACAGAAAAAACTGATGGTCATCAGGGCGAACATTAGCAGGACAAATAATGCTTTCCCGGCGGAGTGTCGATATCCGGACAATCCAGCCCATTCCCAGGCACCCATGCCGATGAAAAGCGCTAACAACCCGGCGAAATAAAGGGTACTGAAATAAATGGTGGCCAGAATGATGACGGGGATCAGGATCGCCGCGGTGAGCAACCGCTGCTTAAGCACTTTCCACCTGCTCAGAGGTGCGACCGAAGCGACGCTGACGCTCGGCATACCAGTTCACGGCCCGATCATATTCTTCAGCATCGAAATCAGGCCATAGCACCTCAGTAAAGTACAACTCGGTATAGGCCAGCTGCCATAATAAATAATTACTAATCCGGCTTTCTCCGCCGGTGCGGATAAACAGATCCGGTTCCGGTTGATTACTGAGGCAGAGGCTGCGGCCAAAGAGATCCTCATCGATATCCGAGAGCATAATCGCCGCAGTTTTAACCTGCTCGGCAAGCTGGCGACAGGCCCGGGTAATATCCCAGCGCCCGCCGTAATTTGCCGCGATGTTCAGGGTTAATCCCCGGTTGCCGGCCGTCAGTATTTCCGCAGCGTCCATCGTTGATCTTAATTGTCCCGGGAAAGTCTCCCGCTCACCGATAAACCTTAATTGAACTTCATGCTTATGCAGGTCTTTAACCTGTTCATCAAGAGCAGTCATGAATAATTCCATCAACAACGTTACTTCTCGTTCCGGTCGCCGCCAGTTTTCACTACTGAAGGCAAAGGCCGTCAGCGTTGGCAGTTTACTGGAGATGCAGTGCTCTACAAGTTTTCGCAACGCCTTGACCCCGGCTTTGTGACCGGCGGCCCTGGGCAAACTCCGTTCCTTCGCCCAGCGTCCATTACCATCCATGATTATTGCTATATGCTGCGGGATGCTGGTTTGATTATCAGGGTCGCCCATCTTCAAGGGGAAATAGAGCTATTGCAGAAACGAACAGGAGTTGCAAGTATAAAGTGTAAAGTTGAAAGCGAATAATTTATAAAAAATGATTTTTCTTATCACCTCAATCTTTCCACTTTTCACTTTAAACTTTTAACTGTATTTAAAATTCCATTAATTCCTTTTCTTTTTCAGCCAGTATCTTGTCTATGTCCTGAATATGTTTGTCCGTCAATTTCTGAATCTTCTCCTCATCCCGCCGTTCCTGGTCTTCGGTGATATTCTTGTCCTTCATCAAGTGTTTGAAGGTCTGATTGGCGTCCCGGCGAATGTTACGTATGGCGACCTTGGCCTTTTCCGCCTCCGCCCGCACCACCTTGGTAAGTTCCTTGCGCCGGTCTTCGGTCAACGCTGGTAAGGGAATATGAATCACACCACCAGCCGTGACGGGATTAAGCCCCAGGTCGGAATTCAGGATGGCTTTTTCGATATCGGGTATGATTTTTCTGTCCCATGCGGTAACGCTTAATGTACGTGAATCCTGCACACCGATATTGGCTGTCTGACTGAGCGGCACTTCGGTGCCATAGTACTTCACCGTAATATGCTCCAGCAGACCGGGATGCGCCCGCCCCGTCCGGACTTTAGATAATTCATGCCTGAAAGCAGTGATGGTTTTATCCATCCTGTCATCGTTATCTTTAACAATATCGTTTTCGTTCATTGTTGACTCCTTAGCAGAGCTACTGGTAACCATTGACTGGTTTAACTGCCATAAAACCGATTACCTGCCGCTTGCGGCATGTCGCCAGCAGCTTCATAGTGTGACAAAGGTACCTTCGTTAAATCCCTGTGCCGCGCGCATTAACGCACCCGGTTGCATCATGTCCAACACCCGCAGTGGCATCCGGTTTTCCCGGCATAACACGATAGCCGTTGTATCCATGATACCCAGCTTGCGTTCAATCACTTCATCATAACTCAATCGATCATAGCGTTTGGCGTTTTTATCGCGCTTCGGATCGGCGGAATAGATGCCATCCACCTTGGTTGCCTTGATGAACAAATCGGCCCCGATTTCTATGGCTCTGAGACTGGCTGCCGAATCCGTGGTAAAGAAAGGATTGCCGGTGCCTCCGGCAAAGATAACCACCCGCCCCTTTTCCAGGTGGCGGACTGCCCGTCTGCGGATGTAATCCTCGCAAACTTCGTGTATGACGATGGCCGACATGACCCGCGCGTACATGCCCAATTGTTCCAGGGAATCCTGTAAAGCCAGGGAATTCATGACCGTGGCCAGCATGCCCATATGATCGGCCGTCACGCGATCCATGCCCGCGGCGGCAAGGCCGGCGCCACGGAAGATATTACCGGCGCCGATCACGATTGCGATTTCAGCGCCGCCCTGATTGAGTTCACCGATTTCCGCGGCAATCCTTTTTATGACTGTGGGATCAATACCGTAACTGGCTCCGCCCATCAGGGCCTCGCCACTCAGTTTCAGCAGTATTCTGCGATATTTAAAATCCGTTGTTTTCGGCAAGCGTAATTCTCATTAGTATATTTAAAATTCGAATAATGAAGGGGGTGCATTGCATTCAACCCACCCTGCATCTGCTGCTAACTCCTCCTCACTCCTCACTCTTCACTCCTCACTTTTATTTAATGCCTGCCTGCGCCATGACTTCCGCGGCGAAATTATCGACTTTTTTCTCGATCCCTTCACCCACTTCATAGCGTATGAAACTCAACACCGCGGCCTTTCTGGCGGCCAGCAATTTCCCGACCGACTGGTCCGGATCCTTGATAAAGGGTTGGCCCAGCAAGGTAATATCATTCAGATATTTCTGGATCCGGCCGGTTACCATTTTTTCAATAATTTCCGGTGGTTTGCCGCTGTCCTGCGCCTGGCTGGTAAAAATTCTCTTCTCCTGCTCCAGTAAATCCCGCGGTACATCCGCCACGGCGATACAGACGGGCCGGCTGGCAGCGATATGCATGGCGATATCCCGGGCTAGATCCATGTCACCGCCCTGTAGATCGACCAGCACACCAATGCGCGTACCATGGGTATAACTCCCGGGAAAATCACCGCTGGTGGTTAATACCTGAAAGCGGCGTAGCCCGATATTCTCACCTATCTTCGCTACCAGTTGCAGACGGGCCGCCTCAACAGTCCGGCCCGCGACACCCGTCAGCGGCAATTTCGACAGTACCTCCAGATTGGCAGGTTTCGTGGCCAGGACACTGTCGGCGACGGCTGCCGCGAACGACCGGAAATTCTCATCCTTGGCGACGAAATCCGTCTCGCAATTGACTTCCAGGATGATGGATTCATTACTATCATCTGACTGCCTGATTAAAATAATCCCTTCCGCTGCGATACGGCCTGACTTTTTAGCCGCCTTGGCGACACCTGATTTACGCATGGACTCGATGGCCCCCTCGATATTGCCACCGGTCTCCTCCAGGGCCTTTTTGCATTCCATCATGCCGGCCCCGGTCCGTTCGCGTAATTCCTTAACCATGGTTGCTGAAATAGTCATAGCGGCTTCCTTTATTTCTTGTCACCGGTTTTGCCACCAGTTACGGTTTTTCCGGCAACCTTTTTCGCGGGCTTTTTACTGATGGTCGGTTTTTTGGCGGTGGTCGTCTTAGTCCTGGCATCCTTGCGGACAGTTTTGGATTTATCTTTCGCTTCAGTTGCCGGCTTGTCGGTAATATCGACACCTGGGGTGGTCGCATCAGCCGAAGCCTTAACTGCCTGATCCTCCGGGCCCGAGGCAGGGCCGGAAGGCACTTCAGTATCGCTGCTGAGCATATCCTCATCACCTTCGATAGTGCCGGACTTCACCGTAATCCTGGTCGCCTTCTTTCTGGTGACCTTGCGTTCCTGACGCCGGCTCTTCTTATCCTCCAGGATCGGGGCGCCGGTTTCATCCAGTTCCACGAACTCATCCGCTCCACCTTCACCCATCAACTGCGCGACCGAGCCGCGCCCATCGATGATGGTATCCGCCAGTGTTTTAACATACAGACGTATGGAACGTATCGCGTCATCATTGCCCGGGATGATGTAATCGATACCCTTCGGGCTGTTATTGCTGTCCACCACGCCGACCACCGGTATCCCCAGTTTCGAGGCCTCGCTGATGGCTATATTTTCATAGCCAACATCGATGACGACCATGGCATCGGGTATACCCGGCATATCCTTGATGCCGGAAAGGTTGACCTGTAATTTATTTAATTCCCGCGCAAGCTGTAAGGCTTCTTTCTTGCTCATGCGCTCGATGCTGCCGTTGGTATTCATTTCCTCCAGGGTCTTGAGGCGATTAATGGATTGCCGTACGGTTTTATAATTGGTAAGCAACCCACCCAACCAGCGCTTGTTGACAAAAGGCATACCGCAGCGCAAGGCTTCTTCCTGGATTATTTTCTGTGCTGCCTGCTTGGTGCCGACA
Source organism: Gammaproteobacteria bacterium (assembly GCA_015661095.1). Lineage (GTDB taxonomy): Bacteria > Pseudomonadota > Gammaproteobacteria > Eutrophobiales > Eutrophobiaceae > JACVQI01. The sequence continues at coordinate 4,792 of JACVQI010000028.1, read as the reverse complement.
AACAGGATAGTCGCCTTCCTGGCCGCCAGTTTACCGATGAAATTCACCGCATCATTGAACAACGGCAGGGTTTTTTCCAGATTGATAATGTGGATTTTGTTACGTTGACCGAATAGGTAGGGGGCCATCTGCGGATTCCAATAACGGGTCTGATGCCCGAAATGTACGCCCGCCTCCAGCATTTCACGCATGGTGACTGTTGACATTTTTATACTCCGTTGGGGTTAAAAATCACGCGTATCTCGCATACCGACCTGGTGGCACCCCGTATGCGGTGATAATACACGTGTGAGTTTAGATTGCGTAAATCGCGGGCGCTTTATACCATAGATGACACGATGCAACAAATTTTTCTTCTGGCTGATGCGACTGACTTCGGAATAACGCCGCTCTGATCAAAACAAAAATTTCACCTGAATTCCCGATAAAACATGCCAGTTTCCATAAAAACAGCCGAGGAAATCGAAAAAATGCGGAACGCCTGCCGCCTGGCCGCGGAGGTACTGCAGATGATTGGTCCTCATGTACGAACCGGCGTTACGACGGAACAACTGGATCAGATCTGTCATGATTACATCGTCAATGTACAACAGGCGATTCCGGCCCCGCTCAACTACAAGGGCTTTCCGAAATCTATCTGCACCTCGCTGAACCACGTCGTCTGCCATGGTATTCCCAGTGACAGGAAACTTAAGGATAGCGATATCATCAACATCGATATTACCGTCATCAAAGACGGCTTTCACGGCGACACCAGTATGATGTTCATGCTGGATCAAGCCTCGATCCGTGCCAGACGCCTGACTGAAATCACCTACGAATGCATGCGCACCGGCATTCGTATGATCAAGCCGGGGGTGACTTTGGGGGATATCGGTCATGCCATACAATTTTACGCCGAAACACGGAATTGTTCGGTAGTCAGGGAGTATTGCGGCCACGGCATAGGCAGAAATTTTCACGAAGAACCGCAAGTCCTGCATTACGGCGAGAAAGGCACGGGCATGAACCTGGTGCCGGGGATGACATTCACGGTTGAACCCATGATTAATGCCGGCAAACGCCATGTCAAACTGCTGCCGGACAACTGGACCGTCGTCACCAAGGACCGATCACTGTCCGCGCAATGGGAACATACCGTTCTCGTTACGAACGACGGCTATGAAGTCCTGACGCTGCGGCCTGGTGAGGATATATAGTTAATGGACTGGGAACAACACATAATCGACACGAAACTGTTCGACGCGCAGGAGTTTGCCGATAACCTGGCGAGTGGGGCCACAACGGTGGCTGTCTACAAGGATCAAATTATCAATGCCAACCAGATCCTGATTGAAAATTTCGTGGCTGGCAATCCTATCAAGGACATATTGTACAAGCGCGCCTGGTTTATCGACCAGTTACTCACCCATGCCTGGCAAACGTATATCAACAGTAATGAACTGGCTCTGCTGGCCGTCGGTGGTTACGGCCGTCGTGAATTACACCCGCACTCGGATATAGATATCATGATCCTGACCCAGCCACGGCCGGATCCTGAGAGCAAGGCAAATCTGGCTATGTTCCTGACTTTCCTCTGGGACATCGGTCTGGAAGTCGGCTCCAGTGTACGCACGGTCAAGGAATGTCTGAACCAGGCCAGGGCCGACATCACCGTGGCTACCAATATCATGGAATCACGTCTGATAACAGGCAACCAGGAATTGTTCGACGCGATGTGCAAGCTGACCGGACCTGACAAGATCTGGCCCACGCGGAAATTTTTCGAAGCGAAATTCTCCGAACAGCAAACCCGCCACCAGAAATACGACGATACCGAACACAATCTTGAACCCAATATCAAGGAAGGCCCGGGGGGTTTACGCGATATCCAGGTCATCGACTGGGTAGCCAAACGCCATTTCGGCGCCAGACGGTTGCGTGAACTTAAAGCCTATGGCTTCCTGACCGATAGCGAATATGATGCCTTGAATACCGGCCGGGCGTTTCTCTGGCGCGTCCGTTTTGCCCTGCATATGCTGACTGGCCGTCGCGAAGACCGGCTATCCTTCGATCAGCAGCGGAATGTCGCCAGGGTGTTCGGATATGAATCGAATGACAATTCCGCCATCGAGCAGTTCATGAAAATATATTACCGGACCGTGCGTGAACTGAACTTGCTGAATGAAATACTGTTACAGCATTTCCAGGAGGCGATAATTTACGCCCGCAAGGAAAAAATCAAACCATTGAATAAACGCTTCAATAAACGCAACGACTTTCTGGAAGCCAGCAACAAGGGGATATTCAAACGATACCCGTTCGCATTGCTGGAATTGTTTTTGCTGATGCAGCAGACCCCCGGATTAAAAGGAGTGCGCGCCAGCACTATCCGGCTGATACGCGAATCGGTCAATACGATCGACGATGATTTCCGGAATGACATTCGTAACAAGAGCTTGTTCATGGAAATACTGAAGCAACCGCGCTTCGTGGGGACCGAGCTGCGGCGCATGCATCGTTACGGCGTGTTGTGCGCGTATTTGCCGGTGTTTGCTAAAATCGAGGGGTTGATGCAATTTGATCTGTTCCACGTCTATACCGTCGATGAACATATCCTGTTTGTCGTCAGAAACCTGCGGCAATTCACCAACCCTGATTTTTCCCGGCAATTTCCCTTGTGCGGGGAGATCCTGCAAACCATCCCGAAACGCGAATTGTTATACCTGGGCGCAATCTTTCATGATATCGCTAAGGGCCGCGGCGGCCACCATTCCGAACTGGGCGCGGAAGATGCGCTGGCCTTCTGCAAAAAACACCAGTTACCTGATTTTGACTCCAAACTCGTCGCCTGGCTGGTTTACAACCACCTGATTATGGCCAAAACGGCGCAGCGAAAAGATATTAATGATCCGGAAGTGATCAACTATTTCGCCTCACGGATCGGCGACGTGATGCACCTGCAATACCTCTACCTGCTCACCGTCGCTGACATCTGCGGTACCAACCCGAAAATGTGGAATAACTGGAAAAGTTCGCTCATGGCCGAGCTTTATAATAAAACCCTGCACGCCTTGCGGCGCGGACTGGAAAATCCGATTGACAAGGCCGACCGTATCGCTGAAGTAAAACGATCAGCACTGGAAATGCTGGGACAAGCAATCATTAACGGCCGGGAAATCGAAGTATTCTGGGCAACATTGGGTGATGATTATTTTATCCGTTATTCGCCCGATGAAATCGCCTGGCAGACCCGGGCCATGGCCAGGACAGACGATGACAAACTGCCGCTAATCGCCATACAACAGGAAAGCATGAAGGGTGGCACAGGAATTTTTATATATATGCGCGATCATGACAACATATTCTCCCGTTCGACTCTGGCCCTGGATCATCTGCGACTCAATATCGTCGATGCCCGTATTATCACCTCCAATAATGGTTACACACTGGACACCTTCATTGTCCTGGAAGAATCCGGCGAACACGTCAAAGGCGGGGAACGCACCAATGCCATCAAGGAAATGCTGCTACAGGAACTCACCAATCTCGACAAACCTATCAGAAAAATTTCCCGCATGGAAAAACGGCAGTTACGAAACTTTCCCATTGCCACGACTGTGTCGTTTTCTCAGGATGAAAGTAATAACCGGACCGTCATGGAGGTGATAGCCTCGGACCGGGTTGGACTGCTGTCCCGCATCGGCATGGCGATGGAGTCGTGCGCCATCAGTTTGCAGAACGCAAAAATCGCGACCTATGGTGAAAAGGTAGAGGATATATTTTTCATTACCGACCATGACAACAAGATGATCACTGACCAGGCCAAACTGGATAGTCTGCGGGATACGATCATCGATGCGCTCGAACACCATTGATTAGCTTTACACCGGCAACTCCACCAGGTTCGGAAACCGAACTGCTGCATCGGGCAGCACAACTGGCCGGCAAGACCCTGGCGCAACTGGCACAGACTATCGATTCCGATATCCCCAGCCAGCAACGACATGCCAAGGGTTGGATAGGCACAGCCGTTGAGAGTTATCTGGGCGCCAGCGCCGCGAGCAAACCGGAGCCGGATTTTCCACAGCTTGGCATCGAATTAAAAACCTTGCCGGTCAATCGCCATGGCCGGCCGAAGGAATCCACTTATGTCTGTATCGTCCCCTTAACCGGATTGACGAACTTAACCTGGGAACATTCCAATGTAAGAAAAAAGCTCGCCCGCGTGTTATGGGTGCCCATTGAAGCCGATCCGGGCATACCATTAGCCACCAGACGTTTCGGCAATGCCTTTCTCTGGAGTCCGGATGTTGCCCAGGAAATGGATCTGCGCACCGACTGGGAGGAAATCATGGAGATGATCCACATGGGCGATTTGTCAGCCATCAATTCCCGCTTTGGCAAAGTCATGCAGATCAGGCCCAAAGGCATGAACGCCCGCGCCCTGACCAGGACCGAAACGGAAACGGGCGAATCCGGATTGACCTTACCGCGAGGTTTTTATCTCCGCGCCAGTTTCACGCATGAAATACTTGAAAGGAGAAAGGCGTGAGGGGTGAGGAGTGAGGTGAATAATTTTCTCCTCACACCTCACTCTTGACCCCTTACATCGTTTTTTACTCCTCACCCCTCACACCTGACTCATCACTAGTAAGGGTAGGGTGGGTTGAATGCAATGAAACCCACCGTCACTGATGTCGGATTTCGCTACGCTCAATCCAACCTACGATCTCCTCACTAGTATCTGCTGTGTGAAACTGGCGCGGAGATAAAAACCTCGCGGTAAGGTCAATCCGGATTCGCCCGTTTC